>JASFGZ010000472.1:0-4040 GCA_050123495.1 Desulfobacterales bacterium | reverse complement strand
CCGTCCTCACCGACGGCTACGCTGTCATGGGTTAAGACGTAAATGACGGGCAATTTCATCATGGTCGCCAGACGGATGGAAGGTCGAAAATAATCGGCAAATACCAGAAAGGTACCGCCGTAAGGACGCATGCCCCTGTGCAGAGCCATGCCGGAAATAATGGCGCCCATGGCATGCTCCCTGACGCCAAAACGGATATTACGGCCGTCATAGGCATCTTTTTGAAAGTCGTGGGAGGCATTGATAAGGGTGTTGTTGGAAGGCGCCAGATCCGCCGACCCCCCCATCAGCGTGGGAAGCTTTTGAGCCAGGGCATTTAAAATTTTGCCGGACGCCGCCCGCGTGGCAATCGCATCAACGGTTGAAAAATCAGGGATGTTGGCATCCCAGCCATCCGGAAGTGTATTTTTTTGGGCATTATCCCATTTTTGAGCCAGATCCGGGGATTCTTTGGTATAGACTTCAATCTTTTTTTGCCAGCGCGATTCGGCCGCTTTGCCCCTTTCGGCCACCTTGCTGAAATGAGCCAAAACCTGATCCGGCACACAGAAAACCTCATCTACGGGGCAGCCCAGGCATTCTTTGGTCAGCCGGACTTCCTCTTTTCCCAGGGGTGCACCATGCGCTTCACAGGAATCCTGTTTATTGGGGCTGCCATAGGCAATGTGGGTGCGCAGAACGATCAAGGAGGGTTTATCGGTTTGTGCTTTGGCACCTTCGAGAGCGTTTTGGATGGCAGCCAGATCGTTTCCGTCATCTATTTTTTGCACATGCCAATTATAGGCCTCAAACCGTAAAGCAACATCTTCAGTAAATGCGATATCGGTACCGCCTTCAATGGTCACTTTATTGTCATCATAGGTCACGATCAGCTTACCCAAGCCCAGATGACCGGCCAGGGAGGCGGCCTCACAGGCCACGCCTTCCATTAAATCTCCATCGCCGCACATCACAAAGGTATGATGATCGACGATCTCTTGACCGTCCTGGTTGAAGCGCGCAGCCATGTGCCTTTCGGCCATTGCCATGCCCACCGCATTGGCAAAGCCCTGACCGAGCGGGCCGGTTGTGGTTTCGACTCCGGGCGTGTGGCCGAACTCGGGGTGGCCCGGGGTTTTACTCGCCCACTGGCGGAAATTTTTAATATCCTCCAGGCTTAGATCATATCCGCAGAGATAAAGCAGGCTGTAAAGCATCATGGATGCATGTCCCCCGGAGAGCACAAAGCGATCCCGATCGGGCCAATCCGGGTTTTGGGGATTGTGATTTAAAATGCGGGTCCACAGAACATAAGCCGCAGGAGCTAATCCCATCGGTGCACCCGGATGACCGGATTTGGCTGCCTCGATAGCGTCTATCGCCAAGGTTCGTATGGTGTTGATGCACTGATCGTCGATGGTGCCACTATAATCCTGACTCATAGCTTAACGCTCCTTTCTTCAAATAACTGTTGGGTTGGGGAATTTTCTGGTCAAGAGGTGTTTTTTGCGGACAAGTATCCATCAATCTGTACGATGCTTTATTAACCGCACCACTTACCGGCTCTATTGGCACGCGCACACGGCGGTGGGATTAGAAAGCTGCTAAGGCTGTTGTGAGGGGGTAAAGGGTAATCTTTGAAATTTTGGGTGCCGATTCGAGGCCCACCCGCCTTCGCTAAAGCTACGGCGCGGCAAGCTCAAGAATACTTCGGTATCTTGTCTGCAAAAAATACCCCTTACCAAATTTATCCCTGAATTAACTGAGTATCTTCTTGCGCTCGGGGTCATACAGGGCCCGATTGGGCTCGCGTTTGGCCTTGTAAACTTCTTTGTACGCCTCGATCTCGTAACCGTCCTGATAGGCGGCATCTTCTTTAGAGACATAACCAAAGGCGATGGTTTTGCCCACTGTATAACCATAGCCGCAACTGGTGGTCACACCGATGACTTTGCCGTCGTGAATGATCGGTTCACTGCTGCGAAGCATCACCGGTTCTTGCGCATCAAGCGTAAAGGTACAAAGTTCCCACTTCGGCCCTTGTTCTTTGACTTTGGCCAACGCCTCCCGACCGAGGAAATCCCCTTTATTCGATGCAACGCAAAATCCCAGACCGGCATCATAGGGTGTGTATTCCGGCGTCAGTTCTGCGCCCCAGAGGGCATAGCCTTTTTCAAAATGCAGGGAGTTGATGGTCCGATAGCCGGCATTGGCAACCCCCAGATCCTGTCCGGCATTCCAGAGGCTCTCGTAAACGTGGCAGGCCAATTCGGTCGGAATATAGAGCTCATAACCCAGTTCGCCGACAAAGGTGACCCGTAAAACAGTTAGCGGCGCGTATCCCACCGTGATATTCCGGCATTTCCCGAATCTGAAATTTTCGTTGCTGATATCTTCGCGGGCAACTTTTTCCAAAAGTTCGCGGGCATTGGGTCCAATCACATTGATGACCGCCAGCGCAGATGTCACATCGCGGAACACAACCGATCCGTCTGTGGGCATATGGCGTTTGATCCATTGCGAATCATGCAGCCCGAAGGCCGTTCCGCTAACCAGTAAAAATCTGTCTTCAAGCAGGCGTGCGACGGTAATATCCGCTTCAATCGTACCGCGCGTATTGCACAGCTGGGTGTAGGTGACACTGCCGACCGGCTTGTCGATGTTGTTGGCTGCCAGCCAGTCTAAAAACGCCAACGCCCCGGGCCCCTCGATTTCGAATTTGTTAAACGATGATTGATCAATCAGCACGACATTTTCACGCGCGGCTTTATGCTCGTTGCCGACATGTTCAAACCAGTTGGGGGTTTCAAAGGTCAGCTCGTCTTTGGGTTCAACGCCATCGGGCGCAAACCAGTTCGGCCGTTCCCAGCCGTATTTGGCACCGAAGACCGCGCCGTTTTCTTTTAACAGGAAATACAGCGGGCTGCGCCGGGCCCCGCGCGCCGAATCATGCTCCTCGCTGGGCCAATGGATGGTGTAGTGCTTGCCGTAGATTTCAGCTGTGCGCGCCAGATTATACGATCGGCTGCGGTGATGCGGGCCGAGCCGGCGGATATCCAGGGGCCAGATGTTCAGGCTCGGTTCGCCCTCGATAATCCACTCGGCCATCATACGACCGGCGCCTCCGCCGGCCGCAATGCCAAATGCGTTGAAACCCACAGCCACAAAGCAATTATCCAGCTCCGGTGCCGGTCCCATAATGGCATTGCCGTCCGGGGTAAAGGCCTCCGGGCCGTTGATTAATTCGGAAATACCGACTTCCTTGAGGCAGGGTGTGCGGTCCATGGCCGGTTGAGCGAGCTGCATAAAGTGATCATAATCGGAAGAAAGCAGCCGGGATGTAAAATCATTCGGCACCCCTTCAACGGCCCAGGGGATGCCGTTTCTTTCATAACCACCCATCACCAGCCCCCCAACTTCTTCTTTGTAATAGATCAGATTGTCTTTGTCGCGGATGGTCGGCAAATCTTTCGGTATCCCCTTAATCGGATCGCTAACCAGATATTGGTGCTGGAAGGGCACCACCGGTGTATTGACCCCCAGCATCTCACCGATCTGAAAGCCCCACATCCCGGTGCAATTCACAACGATTTCACATTGGATATCACCCTCGGTTGTTTTCACGGCCGACACCCGTTTTCTTCCAAATTCAAATCCGGTCACCAACGTATTGCGATATATTTTGACTCCTTGATTACGCGCCCCCCTGGCTAAAGCCTGGGTAATGCCGGCGGGATCGGCCTGCCCATCTGTCGGCATAAATGCCGCCCCGATGATGCCGTCCAGGGAAAGAATCGGACAGAGGTCATAGGCCTCCTTGGGCGTAATCATCTGCATTTCCAATCCGAAGCTACGGGCAGTGGTAGCACCGCGCTTAAGCTCGAACATCCGTTCCTGGGTACTGGCCAGGTGCAGACATCCACTTTTTTTCCAGCCGGTGGTCAACCCGGTTTCTTCTTCGAGTTGTTCGTACAGACTGACGCTGTATTGCAGCATGCGGGTGAGATTGCGATCCGAACGCAGCTGCCCTACCAAGCCGGCGGCATGCCAGGTGGAGCCGC
>JASFGZ010000471.1:0-4068 GCA_050123495.1 Desulfobacterales bacterium | reverse complement strand
CGTCTCTTGCCAAAAAGCTTGAATTGCCTTTTTATATCGGCAGAGAACATGTCCTCGGTTATCAGAAACGGCATCGACTGTCTCTTGAAGATGCGGCCAGACAAGTGCGTTATCGTTTCTATGATTCCATTGCTGCCAAATATGGGTATGGCAAAATTGCGCTTGGACATCATGCGGATGATAATGCCGAACTGGTTTTGATGAATCTTTTGCGCGGAAGCGGTCCCCTGGGTTTATCTGGGATCTCACCGGTACGCGACCATAAAATTATTCGGCCCCTCATTAACCTGAGACGCTCAGAAATTATGGACTACGTTGCGGTGAAAAAAATGGATTATGTTACGGATTCTTCGAACTGGGATCTAAAATTTCATCGCAATAAAATTCGCACGCGGTTGATACCCCAACTTAAAAGCGGATATAATCCAAAATTAATCGATTCGCTCAACAGGCTGACTGCTATTCTGGGCGCTGAAGAGGCGTGGATTGAAGATCTCATTCAGCCGATTTATGAAAAAACGGTTGTTTTTAAGGAAAAAAACAAGCTTGGTCTTTCCCTTGCGGAGCTGAATCAACAGCCGATCGCCGTTAGAAGACGCTTGATCAGGAGGGCCATTTTAGGGGTGAAGGGAAACCTGAGGCGTGTGACTTTTGCTCATATTGAGTCTGTATGTCAATTGGCTCAAATAGGACCGACATACGGCTTATTGGATTTACCCGGACGCACTGGAATTCGGCGCTGCAACAATGTTTTGACCATATTCCGAGAAGGCCTAAGCCCCAAGTGTCCTGAAAGGGATTTTTTTCTATCGCAGGCGGGTGATTACGAGTACCAGCTATCAGAGCCCGGTAAAATTTTTATCAAAGAGGCCGAGGTGCAGATCAGCTTTAGTGAAATCCCTAAAGCGCAGTTGCCTGATTTGGACTCATCTGGACATCGAATCGCCTTTTTTGATATTGATAGGATACGGTTTCCACTTATTATCCGGAACTTTCGGCGAGGCGACCGTTTTTCACCGCTGGGTTTGAGCGGTAGCCAGAAATTAAAAAAATTTTTTATCGATCACAAAATTTCCCGACGCGAAAGAGCGAAATGTCCGATTTTACTCAGCCAGAACAGAATCATCTGGGTTGTGGGTCACCGATTGGATAATTCCGCGAAACTAGATCCCCAAACACGCAGAATACTTAAGGCTGAACTTTTGCTTGCCTAAGGCGCTATGATGATTAATTTCACTATAGTCTTTTGAATCTGGCGGTTTCGGCAGTCCTGTTTCACAATTGATACTTGATATTTAGACCAAGATACACGATACTAACAATTGAATATCGTTGGAATTGAATATTGTCGATTGAATACTGAATATTTGTGGAAGTCGCTTCGCTCCGTCATATTCATCTAAAATTGATAGTATACTTTAATTATTCAATATTCAATCTTCAATTTATTTTTAGTCAGGAGGTAATTGTCTTTGAATCCATTTTATAAGAATCTGGCATTATGGCTCGTCATCACATTGATGATGGTCATGCTATATCAACTTTTCAGCAAACAGCACATGGCTGAAACCTCCATCAGCTATTCTCAATTTCTGGCAATGGTAGATGAGGAGCGAGTAGCGAATGTCCTTATTCAGGGTCAAGAGCTCTATGTAAGTGATATCAACGACAGCCGTTTCAAGGTATACGCTCCAGAGGACGCCGATCTGATCAAGACCCTTCGACAAAAAGGCGTTGTCATCAACGCCAAACCGCCTTCTGAAAATCCCTGGTATATGTCGGTTTTGGTTTCCTGGTTTCCGATGATCGTGCTCATCGGGGTATGGATTTTTTTCATGCGTCAGATGCAATCGGGCGGAGGTAAAGCCCTTTCTTTTGGTAAAAGTCGCGCCCGTTTGATGTCGGATCAATCTGAAAGAGTGACCTTTGAAGATGTTGCAGGTATCGATGAGGCCAAGGAAGAATTGATTGAAATTGTTGAGTTTCTCAGAGACCCCAAAAAATTCACGCGTTTAGGTGGTCGCATTCCCAAAGGCGTTCTGCTGGTGGGCCCGCCGGGTTGCGGAAAAACCCTTTTGGCCCGGGCCATTGCGGGGGAAGCCGGAGTACCTTTCTTCAGCATCAGCGGCTCTGATTTTGTGGAAATGTTCGTCGGCGTGGGCGCTTCCCGGGTGAGGGATCTCTTCGTCCAGGGCAAAAAGAATGCACCCTGCATCATTTTTATTGACGAGATCGATGCTGTCGGCCGGCATCGCGGTGCCGGACTCGGCGGCGGACACGACGAAAGAGAACAGACCCTGAACCAGCTTCTGGTTGAAATGGACGGATTTGAATCCAATGAAGGGGTGATTTTGATTTCGGCGACGAACCGGCCCGATGTTTTGGACCCGGCTTTGTTGCGGCCCGGTCGTTTTGATCGGCAGGTGGTTGTCTCGATGCCGGATATTCGCGGTCGTGAAAAGATATTGCGCGTTCACATGCAAAAATCCCCCATCGACAATGATGTGAACGTGGTCGTTCTGGCGAAAGGAACTCCCGGGTTTTCAGGTGCCGATCTAGAGAACCTGGTGAATGAAGCGGCATTGCTGGCGGCCAAGCGCAATAAAGAAAAAATCGCCATGACGGACTTTGAAGATGCAAAAGACAAAGTCTATATGGGGCTTGAACGCAAATCCAAGGTCATCAAAGAAGAAGATCGCAAAGTTACCGCCTACCATGAAGGCGGACACGCCCTGGTCGCCCGTTTTTTACCCCAAACAGATGCAGTCAACAAGATTACCATTGTACCGAGGGGTCGTGCAGCCGGAATCACCTGGTTTTTGCCTGAAGAACGTGATTTTAAGTATAAAGACCAACTTGAAAGCGAGTTGGCGGTCGCATTCGGAGGCCGGGTGGCTGAGGAGATCGTTTTCAACCGCATCAGCACCGGTGCCGCCAATGATATCAAGCAAGCCACAGATCTGGCGCAGCAGATGATCAGAAGCTGGGGTATGAGCGATGATCTCGGGCCCCTTTCCTATGCCAAAGGTGAAGAACAGGTTTTTCTCGGGCGCGAAATTGCCCAGCACAGGGATTACTCCGAAGCTACGGCGCAGAAAATTGATGAAGAGATCAACAAGCTGATTAAAAATTCATATGGACGCGCTAAAATTGTTTTAAATGAAAATCTAGATATTCTTCATAAACTGGCAGAAGTACTGCTCGAAAAAGAAACAGTTATGGGCAAAGAACTCGATGAATTAATTCATTCCCTAAGGCCTGGTATCGAATTGCCCTCAAAATCCGCTGAAGATCAAGAAGCCACCACGGAAAGCGCTGCCGGTCAGTCTTAAATATGCCGGATTCCCCAAAAACATATCGACTTTCATGGGCTGGCTATGACATGGAGCTCGGGCGCAAGACGTGTATTATGGGTGTCGTCAACGTCACGCCGGACTCGTTTTCAGATGGTGGAAATTTTTTTACGTTTGATGCTGCGGTTGCGCAGGCGGAAAAACTGGTTGCCGACGGTGCCGATATCCTTGATATTGGCGGTGAATCGACACGGCCCTTCTCCGAGCCTGTACCTGAAGATGAGGAAACGCGACGGGTTATACCGCTCATCGAAAAACTTGCCAAGCGCTTATCCATTCCTATTTCCATTGATACAATGAAAGCCGCTGTTGCCCGGCGGGCCATTGAGGCCGGGGCATCGATGATCAATGATATTTCCGCACTGCGCTTTGATCCCAATATGGCGACAGTGGCCAAGGCCTTCGACACACCGGTGATTCTGATGCACATGCTGGGCAGCCCTAAAACCATGCAAGTATCACCTTCCTATGATCATCTTATCACCGATATATTGAATTTTTTAAGGGATGCGATTGCGCGGGCCGAAAAACACGGCATTTCGAAATCGAAAATCATCGTTGATCCGGGAATCGGCTTCGGCAAGACGGTGTCGCATAATCTTCTCCTAATCAGACAATTGCAATCCTTTGCTTCTCTGGGGGTTCCCATTCTGGTTGGGCCTTCCCGCAAGGCTTTTATTCGGAAACTGTTGAAAGATGAGCAAAGCGAAGATAT
>JASFGZ010000470.1:0-4079 GCA_050123495.1 Desulfobacterales bacterium | reverse complement strand
AATGATAATGCAGGGATTATTTTTTAAACCCGGTAGAACCCATTTCAAAAAGGCGATCCATCATGGCGATGACACCCCTGCACTACCAGACAATTTCAGAGTTGGCCGCTCTCATTCGAAAGGGTGAAATAACCTGCGTTGAGCTGGCCCGGCATTTTATTTCCCGCATCAACCGTTTGGAAGACAAGCTGAATGCTTACCGGCTCCTGTGCATGGAAAGGGCAATGGATCGGGCGAAGGCTGCAGATAGTGCTTTTAAGGAAGGCGGTGACCGCAGCCCCTTGCAGGGCATTCCTTATGCTGTAAAGGATCTAATTAATGTCAAAGGCCTGGCGACCACCGCCGGCGCGAAGATTTTCGAGCAACATATAGCCGCCGAAGACGCAGCTGTGATCCACAGGCTCGAGCAGGCCGGTATGATCCTGCTGGGGAAGACAAATACGGTTCAGTTTGCCTTCAGCGGTGTGGGGATCAATCACGATCACGGTACCCCTTACAACCCCTGGAGCGAAAGCCATTACCTGCCGGGAGGGTCCAGCAGCGGATCTGGAGTCGCAGTCGCCGCAGGGTTGGTACCAATGGCCCTGGGGACCGATACCGGCGGTTCTGTGCGCGTTCCGGCGGCGCTTTGTGGTACCGCGGGGCTCAAGACCACCGTTGGGCGGGTCAGCCGCGCCGGTGTGTATCCCCTGAGCTGGAGCCTGGATTCGGTGGGAGTTCTGGCCCGCTCGGTGGCGGATGCGGCGCTGGTATATCAGTGCATGCAAGGCGCCGACATTAACGACGATACGACATTAGGCCTGGCTGATCAGGATGTCCTCAAAGACCTCAAAAGCAGTGTAAAAGGAAGGCGGTTGGCATTTGCCGAAACCGTCTTTTTTGATGACATTCATCCAGAAGTGAACACAGCCGTGCGCGTCTGCGGCGATGTATTTAAAGAATTGGGTGCCGAAGTATCCAGTATAAAGTTTGCGGAAGCTGCGGAGGCCTTAGCTTTGAACCCGGGCGGAGTGTTTATCGCATCCGAAGGCTATACGGTCAATCAAAAGTGGTTGGTGGAAAACTTTGACCAGCTCGATCCCGTGGTGGCCCAGCGCATGATCAAAGGGAAAGAAATCCCGGCAGCGAAATATCTGGGCAATATGCTTGCCGCGAAACGCCTGCGGGCAAAAGTGTACAATATTCTTAAGGACATTGATGCGTTACTGGTTCCCACCACCTGCGTGCCGGCCATACCGGTAACTGAGGTGGATACCGACATAGATACTTACCTGAAATACAATGCAATGTATCTCCGCAACACTAACATCGGTAACACCTTAAATCTCTGCGGTCTGAATGTACCTTGCGGATTTACCAAAGAAGGCTTGCCCATCGGTCTCCTCATATACGGCAAACCGTTTCAGGAAGAAGTTGTTTTGAACATCGGATATGCCTTCCAGCAAAGCACCGACTGGCACCGCAAAACCCCGGATTTGTCCTGGCTAGAAGAGGCGTAATCTCACCGAATAAAAATTTAAGTTTAACATAATTAAACAGGCTATCCCAGTGGCCCGTTACGGAACGACCGAGATAGCCTTAACCCGAACACCAAGCTAAAAAGAGAGCAGGCTTCGGGGGTAAGAAAATCTTATCATCAAGAGCCAATACAATACAAGACATAAAAATCCAAAAGCATATGGAAAATGATGCCGTGATCTTGAGAAATTTGGTGAAATAAGATGGTTAGTGAAAAAAAGATGAGCGCAGCGCATGTCGATTAAGGCTGGCGGTATTTGCCTTAATTTCGATGAAAGAGAAATGCGAAGCCTGCTATCACAATTACGCCGATACCAAACAAAAAGTAAATCGTTGTAAAAACCTCTGGAAATTCAAAGCCCAAGTCTATCAACTTATCACGATTGAATACATAGCCCCAGGTCAAGGTAAAGATGTAATTGATAATCAGAGCTATCTTTATCTTTCCAAAAAGAAGGGCAATCGTACTGAGCAATAACAGTAAAATGATTTGGTTTAAGGGGATCGTCAGATCCGCATTAAAAAATATATCCATACATCTAATATCGTCGATTGATCTGAAATCTTTACAAAAAATAAGTGTCCAGTTGAATCTTGCAAAGCAAACCCACCGGAGGTGAGATTCAACCGGGGAGCTGACAGAGATCTGCACATCTCACTCGGAAGTTTATATTCCCGGCATTTTTTCTGACTTTTACCCATCACAACAAATAAGTTAATAAATTAAGAACGTCCCCTTTTTTACACTTTTTTACAAAGCCTTTATCGAGTTATCGAGACTAAAATTTAATAACCTGCATCTTATCCAGTTCAAGGGCAACCCAGATTAAAAGTGCAAACCAGGCAATGAATAGCGCGAGTCTGTAGAGTCTTATCATCATATAAATATCAGAGCCGTTTTGGTGTTACTTTTTTTATTTATGAAAAGATTCCAAAACTAATTTTTTAAATAGGCCAAATTGATGCCAATCTGGTTTTATTTTTAAATTGTTTACAGCCTGCCGATGCCCATAAATTCCTGCATTTTGGGCCATCAAAATTTTACCTCCGACCAACACTTTTCTTGACCTGCGCGATACCAGCCGCGAAACCCGCTGCTGACGCGCAGCCAATTGAATTGGGTTGAACCATTCACAAAGATTGATAATTGAGAAACAATCGGCGGGATTGATCGTAGAAACTAGTCGGTATTTTGATGTAATTCCTCAGGGGGGTATTTGCAATTGTAAATGATATGTAAATTACGTATCACCGCCCTTAATAAGATTTTGCAAATATCATGCTAAAAAAGTTTATTTGAAGAAAAAAATAACATAAAAAATATTAAATACTTACATAAATTCGGGGCTAAACGATAATGGGAAATTTTAGCCGTTTACCCAAAATTGTGTAATCAATTCCACAATTTTACAATTTAACCCTGTCGATTTAAAAAATCTCTATAATTCGCCTTTGACGTAAAAGAGGGGGACGCCCATAAAATTATAAGTTTCTATGGCTCCATCAAACCACTCGAACCTATCCGCTTTAAAGGACCGGCGAATACGACGGATCATTTTCCGTCCTGAGCTGGCAAAGATTATTTTGCCTCCACTTTTTCCTATGAAACTAAACATCTAATTGGTCAATTATATCCTCGATTTGGTAAACATAGCTCCAATTAAAGTTTAACCATAAAATTCCGATAATGAATTAACCAAATATTCATTCCTTAAAATATTGCCACTTTGAAGTGGGACCTTTGATTTATGATGATAATAAAATGTAAATCATGTCACTCCTTGTTCCGTTTAGACAGCAGTGCAATAAAACCCACCGGATCAAAAGTTAGGTGCTCAAACTGCAGGGGGATCTTTAAGATCTATCAACCGAAGGTCGAGGAGAGAAGAAAATATCAAAGGGTTAAAACCCAAAATTTGATTTCTTACTTTTCATTCGATCAGACCGGCAAATTAATCTCCCATGGCTTGGGCATAGCACTGGATATTAGTAAAGGCGGAATATTACTTGAAACAACGGAACCTATCAAGCCAGGTTTAATTATATTAACGGCTACGGATAGAAAGAATAATTTCTTCGAGGTCAAAGGCCAATTAGCTTATTCAAAAAAAATATCTGCCGAAACGTATTTTTCTGGCATAAAATTTAGCGGCGTAAATGAGCGAGTGACAGAATTTATCACGAACTTGATTAAAGAATACAATTATCAGGGGCATAATCTGTTTATTCGTTGGCGTAACCAGGAACCACTGCCCATTCTCCACGAAAGCATATAAATCTCAGGTTTTCTGAGCTGTAATCAGAATTTATGAAACATCAGAGAATTATAAATTTCTTCTAGTTCATTAATTCAAACGCCCGTCCTGTTTTCACAGTTGAATTACGAAACGCAGACAATCATAGACGTTACTTTTTTTACACATCGCAATAAATAAGTTAATAAATTAAGAACGTCCCTAATTATTTCTAGAAGGTCAACCGTGTCCTTTATCTGTTCGTGGTTGCGGATCTTAAAAAGGATATCCCGCTGCAGCGTTGTATTTCTTTTTGGGGAAGGTGGG
>JASFGZ010000469.1:0-4080 GCA_050123495.1 Desulfobacterales bacterium | reverse complement strand
TTAGATTAAGAATTAATCGACTCATAGATGAAAATTCGCTTGTCATACTATGATATGCGTAGTATATTATTCGTATGATCAAATCGTGGGCTAATAGTCGCTCTCGCCGTTATTATGAAGGGAGAAAAATTTCAAAATTTCGGAGCCTTGATATTGATACGGCCGACGAGTTACTCGCTGCCCTGGATGCTGCGACATCCTTAAGAGATCTAAGCCCGTTGAAAAGTGTCGGTTTGCATAAGTTAACCGGTGACAGAGCCGGTCAATGGGCAATGAGGGTTAATGGCCCATGGCGCATTTGTTTCCGGTTTAAAAATGGAAACGCGTACGATGTTGAAATTACTGATTACCATAAGGGGTAAACACGATGAAGCCAATACACCCTGGACGAATTTTAAAACGTGAATTATCGGCACGCGGTCTTTCGGCCAACAAGCTTGCATTAGCATTGCGCGTACCCTCAGGTCGCATAACTCAAATCCTCAACGGCAAGCGCGGTATCTCTGCCGAAACCGCTCTGCGGCTAGCCTGTTATTTTGGTAATAGCGCCCAATTTTGGATTAACCTGCAATCAAGATATGATTTGGCCGTAGCTGAGCAAAATATAGGTGCTAAAGTTATCGCCGAAGTCCAACAGGCGTCAGCATGAAAGAAACTGATTAGCGTATAAAAAGAAGTGATTTTATGTTTTTCTGCCGTTCCTTTTAAGTAAGAAAAAAGATGTTGATTTGTTGCGTAAAATTGGTTGATTGAGTTGATTGGGTAAATAATAAAGGCATCAGGCATAAGGCGTCAGGCGTCTGGATAAATGCGTTAGGTTTGAGGTTGGAGGTAAAGTATAGTAGGAATTAATTAATCAGCATTTTAAAATATTTTTTAACTCTTCTCTGGAAAAACCCGCCGCAATTCTGGCAGTTCTGACTTTTTCAAGAAGTTCTTCAGGTGGTTCCTCACCTAAAATTTTATATTTCGTAATTCTATAGGCCAATTTGAGGAACTCAAATTTATTCTCAAGAAGGTATTTTTGTTTTTTAGTCATTTGGCAGGTCTTATCGCTAATTCCATTTACTCGTATACATCTTGTTGCATTCCGGACATTTAACAATGCAGGTCCGTTTTACCTGGGCTTCGTTTCTACCCTCCAGGGGTTCGACCTGTACCGGTTCCAATAAAACATTACTACAGCAAACACCCAGTGGTTTGATACGGCGAAGACTATAGGCGAGGCTTCGATACTCAGATAGTGATATTTCTTCGTTCATAATTAATCCTTACCAAAAAATTTATATGTAAATTCAAATAGATAAAATCATAACGAATCATATTCGATCAAACTATTGGATTCATATGATTCCATATTTATTATCGGCATTTTTATGAAATTATAAAATTTTTTATAGGCATCGGGCGGGGTTAATTAGTTGATTGGTTTATTAGGTTGATTGGTTTATTAAGTTGATTGAGTTGAGTGGGTAAATTGGTTGAGCTTGTCGACCCGTTTTATTGGTTTGATTCGTTTAATTGGTTGAATTGGTTTAATAATGCGTATAACGCACGGTATAAGGTACAAGGTCAAAGGTCCAAGTTTCTGAGCGAAAGGTTGAAAGAGAAAGCATTCGGATTAATTTGCTGTAAAAATTTTAGAAGTTTAGACGCTCGATGGCGGATAATTGCAAGCGGTAGATTACGGCTCCATAAATACTTGCGGATGTGATGATAACAATTGATAAAATGCTTATGCCACTTAAAGCCGGATAGGCTTTTACTATTTCGATGATTATTGCAGATCCCGCTGCAATAAAAAAAGTCCAGCCCAGTGTTGTTTCTACAGACTCATTTTTTCTACCGCGCATTTCCGCGATCATATAGCCAAGAACCGTAAACGCTGAGACAAACTCAACAAACCGGAACGTTAAGACAATACGCTCCTTATAAGCAAGCTCTTCGAAGATAATGTTATATTGCCACTCATCGGCCGTTATGGTCGTGGGCCAGACAGCAAGAAGCAGCAGGTAAATTATGTAAATGGGCATCAACTTTTTAATGGTTGGAATCTCAAATCTTTTTTCGCGTGGTTTTCCATCACCGATCAACCGCACAAAAATTTGAACGGCAAAAACGATAGAAATTCCGAAGTAAGCTATTTTTAACGGAAAAGAAATCATCACCGGCAGCGAGCAGAAAACAAACCAGCACAAGGTGAAAACTGCTAATTTTGTATAACCGATGGTTCCCGCATGTTTAAATCGGTTGACATAAATGAAACCAATAATACCAGAACCCATTATTGCCAATAAGAGCAGGAGCCACAAGCGTGTCTCTTCTGTCCCGGTTGCCAGCCCGTTGAGCCACATTAAAGGGATCAACAGGTAAATCAACCCCATCAGAGGAAACTCCAGCTCAAATAGGCTGCCTGAACGCTTTCTTTTCATTTGACTGCCTAAAAACTTGAATATCGTACCGCCCAACCAGGCCCCGAAGCCGTTTGTGACCACATCGATTACCTGGGTGTATCTTCCGGGAATAAAAATCTGGGCAAACTCAATTGCTGAGCTTAGCAAGAACCCGAAAATTAATGTGGTCAAGCATAATATGTCTTTGTTGTGCCTGCGGTTGAGCCTGAAGAGAAATCCTATTGGAATGAATAAGAAGATATTCCTGATGAAATCTCCGAAATTGGTTGACCAGGTGATTTTAAACTCCTCGGGGATTCGGAATTCAAAAGGGATCAGGGTGATGAAGACGACTATGATACACATATAGATGAGCAGTGCATAGCTGAGAGTGTTCTGGTATTTTTTCTCCATGGTCATGGTTTGGTTGGTTTAATTGGTTTTATTGGTTCAATTTGTTAGATTTAAAACAACCCATTCAATCAATGGAACAAATAAAACTAAATCAACACTATATCAATGTGTTATTGGTTTTATAACAATTAACTAAAGAAAAAAGGGAGGCTCGACTAGAGCTTGTAAGGATGGATTTGGAGAAAGGAAAGCCGGCCGCATTGCGAACCATTGGGTTTTCCAAACCGGGTGCTTTGCACCCGGTTCCACCCGCAATGATTAGGGCACTTCGCGCCCCTGTCTTTTCACGCCTATGGCGGTAAAATACAAGCCACCCGCTGTGCGGTTGGTCGTTGACTCAAAGTGATCGAATAAACAACCTCATCACGTCTAATAAATAGGACCCCTGGGATTTAACGGCCAGTAAAGCGGTTGTAAATCCATTTTTTTAGCGGACTGTTCCGGCTTTTCTTTTCGAGGGGCCTCTTTTTTCTCACCAATTTGCTGTTTATGGCTTTCTTTTACTTCTGCGGGAATTTTAATAAAGGCGCCTTTGAACCAGCTTAATTTGATAGATTTTCCAGGGTCAACATAAATTTCGATCTCAGAATCTTTCACCTGAATGACATGAATTCCGGGCGCTACGGCCTGCAATTCAACCGGCGTTTCTCCGATTACAGTCCCGTCCATTCTTACATCGAGCCCGGGGGGTTCACTGGATACCGTCAATGCCCCCACACTTATGCCCGTGCTGTTTAAAGTTCGTGTAGGTTCTATTAGATCAGATGCCAGAGACATATCCGTTATTAATAAAAGAAGGAATCCCGTATTCAAAAATCCCCTCAACTTTTGAATATCCACTATATTATCCTTTGTGATCGAAAGTTTATTAGAAAATAATCAAAACCTACCTGATTTGTGACATGCTGTCGTAAGCCTTTAAACTCCCTCATTGGGGTTCGGTCGGCCCTGGCCGACTATGGGAAGCGAAAGGGCAAAATGAACGTACTTTAATATAAGCACTGATGGATGTTAGATGCAAGACGGTTGTGGAAAAAGGCCAATTTTTCGTTTGACTGCTGGGCAGAACCGGGTAAACATAATTTAGCATTCAACGGACACAGCGAAATTCTTACATAACACCTTTAACTTGGGATGTGTCATATTCGTGCCTCCAGTAGTTGTTTTCTATATTTATGGCCAGTTATATGTAAAATGCAGTAAAATGCCGTAAAGTTACGTAACTAACTGAAAAAATTGTCATTTTTTTGCCGTATAAGTCTTTTTGTTTTTA
>JASFGZ010000468.1:0-4081 GCA_050123495.1 Desulfobacterales bacterium | reverse complement strand
CAAAAAACGCATTATCGGATTCCAAGTCGTAGAGGATGAATGTATCTGGATGAAAGCAGGGGTTGTTAACTTTAGGATTTGCGATAATGCCTATGATTGCAACAGTTGCCCTTTTGACAAGGGCATCAGACGTGCGATGGGTGTCGGTAAAGATTTCGAGACCCCAAAACATGCACCCGAATGGGTTGAATTTCTGAAAAAGCGATATCGGGGCACGTCGCGACCCTGTCGACACGCGTTAACCGGTCGCATCGAGGCACCCAAGATCTGCACCCAGAACTATGAATGCTATCATTGTCCCTTTGATCAAATGCTCGATGAAGCCGATCTGGAACGGGATTATGGGGCACCTCGTTATCAATTGGCGGCCGGCTATAAATTGGCAGATGGCTATTATTATCATATGGGCCACAGCTGGGCGCGCTTCGAGCATGGCGGCCGGGTCAAGGTGGGATTTGACGATTTTGCAATCAGGCTTTTCGGTCCGATACAGTCTCTGCTCCTTCCTCCGCTGGGTGAAACTTTGAAACAAGGCCAGGTTGGCTGGACATTTGGGCGGGATAAACACCGTGCAGGCGTCTTATCCCCGGTGACAGGCACGGTTTTAACTGTGAACCACAAGGCCCAGGAACATCCGGAAATTGCGCATGAAGATCCATATCATCAGGGCTGGTTGTTCATTCTTGAGCCGGATATGCCCAAAAAAAACCTCAGGGGACTTTATTTCGGCAGTGATAGCTTTAAATGGATGGAGATGGAAGGGCGGAAGCTGCTGAGCCTCATCGGGCCGGAATATGAACAGCTGGCCGCTACCGGTGGTGAGCCGATTCGCGATGTGTTCAGCAATTTTCCGGAAATCGGATGGGGCGTGTTGAGCAAAGAATTTCTCCGGACCGAGACCGTATAGTTTTTTTATCAACGTTGTCTGTATGGCTGCCAGGAGTCAAGTGCGGGAATGCGCATCCTTATAATAAGCAGAACAATACCTGCAAAAATAAAGCGGTGTGTGATCCAGGTCTTCAAGGTCTCCTGAAAAATGCATCAGACATTTATTATCTTCGCAATGAAAAAGATTAAAGAGATGGCCCAATTCATGCAGCGCAACCTTGGCAGCTCTTTCTAAAAGGAGGGCAGACCTTGATGTATCACCTTGTTTTCCCTCAGCAAGCCGGAATAATGAAACCAGGGCGGTCTTTCCACTTTGTCGGGCCTCTCCAAAAACATGGGTAAAGATGGGAACAAATAGATCCACATTTAAGACGCCGATGACTTTATCATATTCGTCAAAAGGAGCGGATTCAAAAAAATTGATGATCGCGCCGGCGTTGTATTGGAAACGGCTCTCATCAAAAGCATAGGCCGGGTGCGCCAATGGATTAAGAACCTCTGCGGAAAGTTTTAAGTAACCCGTAATGTGGGCCGCTATAACTTTGGGCGCGAGTTCAGGAACCTCTCCAACAGGTACAACACCGATGATCCTTTTTCTAGAATTCATGGGTTGAGCATTCCCGCCCGAATATTAGGCGTTCCTCTGCATATCGAAGCGTTTAATCTTTTTATGGAGGGTTACCCGATTGATATCCAGCAGCTTAGAGGCCCGGGTAATATTCCAGCCGCATTCCTCTAAAACGCGCTGAATATGTTGCTTTTCCATCTCGCGCAGCGACAGGGGATGGAAAAGCGCCGCAGAGGGCTCTCTAAGAAACGAGAAGTCCTCCATTTCGAGGGTTCGCGATTTGGAAAGCACCACCGCTCTTTCAATGGCATTTTCCAACTCCCTGACATTTCCCGGCCAGTTGTAGCGCATCAAATGGTCCATGGTGCTGCGGTTGATATGATCGACCCGCTTGGTCGTTTCTTGGCTGTATTTTTCGAGGAAGTGCTGCGTCAGTAAAGGAATGTCTTCTTTTCGTGCCCTGAGGGGTGGGATTTGAATCGAAATAACATTAATGCGATAGAAAAAATCTTCCCGGAAATTACCCGCAACAATCTCTTTTTCAAGGTCCCTGCGTGTGGCCGAAATCAGCCTGAAGTCCACGTCAATCGGATTGCTGTTTCCGATTCGGGTAATTTTCTTTTCTTCCAAAACCCGCAAAAGATCGATTTGCATTTTTGTACTAATTTCGCCAACTTCATCAAGAAACAGCGTTCCCCCGGAAACGACTTCCAAAAAGCCTTTGCGGGAATAGGTCGCACCGGTAAAGGCCCCTTTTTGATGCCCAAAAAGTTCACTTTCCAGGAGGGAATCGGGAACGGCCCCGCAATTGATGGCAATAAAGGGCAAATAGTTTTGTTTGCTCTTTGCGTGGATGGCTTTCGCAACCAGTTCTTTACCGGTGCCGGTTTCACCGGTCAAAAGAATTGACGCATCGCTTTGCGCCACCTCTGGAATAAGGTCGAATATTTTTTCCATTGGCGGGCTCTGTCCGATGATGTTATCAAAGCGGGTGATTTTCTCCATACGCCCTTTAAGATAATGATATTCTGATTCAAGTTTAATCTGCTGCGTGATTTTTTCCATCACCAGAGAGAGATAATCCGGTTTGAACGGCTTCAGCAGGTAATCGCTGGCACCCAGTTTCATGGCTTTCACGGCGGTTTCAATGGACCCGTAGGCGGTGATAATGATGACGATGGTTTCCGGATACGCTGTCTTTACTTTTTCCAGCAACTCAATGCCACTCATTTCGGGCATTTTAATGTCAACAAATAAAAGCTCAAACGGATTTTTTTCTAACTTTTCTAAAGCCTCAAAACCTGAAGATGCCTTCTCAATTGTATGGCCGCCTTTCTTGAACCAATGGAAAAGGGATTCCCGAACGATCTTTTCATCATCGACAATCATGATATTCATTTTATCGCCCATGGTTTTCCTCCATACCATTGTTTTGGGGAGAAAGATGCGGGAATTTCAGCAAAAATGAACTCCCTTTGCCCACTTCACTTGTAACCCTGGTGTGTCCACCATGATTTTTTACAATGCCATAAACAATGGATAATCCAAGGCCCGTCCCCTCTCCTGCTTCTTTGGTGGTAAAAAAAGGGTCAAAAATGTGGTTCAGGTTTTCCTCATAAATCCCGGATCCGGAATCCCGGATTTCTACCTGCACGTGTTTTTGGGCGGTGTCCAGATGAGACGCCACGTTCAACTCTCCGCCCTCAGGCATGGCCTCCATGGCATTGAAAATCAGGTTAAGCAAGCATTGCTCCAACTGATTTGTGTTTCCGCGAACCCATAAAAGCCCGGGGTAGAGATGCGTTCTTAATTTGATGCCCTGCAGTTCCAGTTTGTGGTGGGTCAGGGCGATAACGGCTTCCAGAACTTCATTGAGATTGATGCGCTTGTATTCCAGAGATGTTTCTCGCGAGAATGAAAGCAGCCCGGAAACGATGTTTCCGCAGCGTTCCAATTCCGGGGTCATCAGGGACAAATATTCCTTAAATTCTTCCAGGTCTCTGGATGTGGGTTGATCTTTTGCCAGCGTGTCCTCCATCAATCGGGCAAATGTCAATAATCCCTGGATGGGATTGTTGATTTCATGGACACAGCTGGCAACGAGTTTTCCCAGTGAAATCATGCGATCTTCCTGGATCAAATAATTAAAATCCTGCTTTAGCTTCTGCTCCTTCTCTTCCCAGCGGGACGACAATTCCTCGGTAATGTCCCGACATATCTCTATGATCTTTATGGTCTCTCCGCTGGGGTTTTTGACCGGATAGGTCACCATATCGCAATAGCTTTTGACATCCGTTGAACCGGGATTCTCTACGATAATATGCGCGGACTCACCGGTTCTCAGCGTCTCCACCATGGGACAGTCGAATCCGAATTTTGAACTCGAACAGGGTGCGTCGAAACCATAGAAAATTTCGTAACAGTGTGCCCCGACCACCTCCCCTTTGGATTTTTGGACAAATTTCAAATAAGGCGCATTGGCCTCCGAAATTGTGAAATCCTGGTTCAAGACCACGACGCGTTCGTTGGTCTGCTGAATGAGAAATTCAGAAATCATTTTTTCGGTGTTTATCTGCTGCTCGGCTGATTTGAGCTGCTCATCGATCAAGAAAAGAGATCTTAACA
>JASFGZ010000467.1:0-4083 GCA_050123495.1 Desulfobacterales bacterium | reverse complement strand
CTGGTGCTGAACATCGGCACACTTACCGATGACTGGGTCACCGCTATGATAAAGGCCGGAAGGAAAGCATCCGAGCAGCAAACGCCCATTATTCTCGATCCGGTCGGCTCCGGTGCCACACCGCTGCGGACGGATGCGGCTAAAAAAATTATCGATCAAACCCGTGTCAGCGTCATCCGCGGCAATGCTTCTGAAATACTATCATTGCGCCATGCCGAATCAAAAACAAAAGGTGTGGATTCCATTCACTCGGTCGAAGAAGCCGCCAGGGCCGCCACGCTTCTGGCACAAGAACTCAACACCACTCTGGCAATTACCGGACCGGTTGATCTGATCACCGACGGTGACCGCGTGATCCGGGTTAAGAACGGGCACTCCCTGATGGGTTATGTCACCGGAACCGGCTGTACGGCCACCGTGACCATCGGTGCTTTTTTAGCCGTTGACGCTGATCCGGTCAGTGCAACGGCAACAGCGTTGGCCTATTTTGGTCTGGCCGGTGAAGTTGCCAGTCGAAATGCTGCAGCGCCCGGAAGTTTCATGATCCAGATGATCGATGCGCTTTACACCATCACGCCGCAAGATCTAAAAAAGGGTTGTAAAATAGAAGAAGATTAATTCGTTAGTTGTCAGTCGTCCATTGTCCGTTGTAAAAGAAAGGCACTAAGAGACCGCCAACAGAGATCCGATAAAATCCATTTTTTCCAGCAACGAACAAAAATCCTGAAAGGATTTTTATAAATGAAGTTACAAAACATCGACTATTCTCTATACCTGGTAACCGACCGGCGGTTGGCGCGCGGTCGCTCCACCTTTCAAATTGTCAGCGCCGCCGTTGACGGCGGCACCCGCGTGGTGCAATTGCGGGAAAAGGATTGTTCTACCCGGGATTTTATTGAACAGGCCCTGGCCATCAAAGAATTCCTTAAGGACCGCGGTGTCCCTTTGATTATTAACGACCGCGTGGACGTTGCCCAGGCCGTAAAGGCCGATGGTGTGCATCTTGGACAGACCGACATGCCGCTCGGCTTGGCCAAAAAAATTTTAGGAAATTCGATGATCATCGGCATATCCGCTGAATCATTGCAAGACGCCATCGAAGCTGAAAAAGGCGGGGCCGACTATCTGGGCGTCAGCCCCATTTATGCGACGCCCACCAAGACCGATACGGCCCCTCCCCTGGGGCTGAAAGGGCTGCGGGAAATTCGAAAAGCCGTAAAGCTTCCGCTGGTCGGAATTGGCGGTTTAACCAGGGAGAACTCCGCCGACGTTATCCGCAACGGCGCAGATGGCGTTGCGGTTGTTTCTGCTATTGTTGCCGCCGATGATCCCGAAGCGGCTGCCAGGGAGCTGAAATATGTGATTGAAGAGGCCAGGCGGGCATGAACTTAAAAGAAATCGGTGAATTTGGTTTTATTAAAAAGATCAGTCGCGGCTGTTTAATTCGGCCTGATAATATCATTAAGGCGATCGGTGATGATGCGGCGGCATTCATAACGGAGCCCGACCGGCTGACATTAATTACAACCGATTTGCTGGTTGAACGTATTCATTTCTTGCGAGAGGCCATCTCCGGATTTGATCTGGGTTATAAATCCCTGGCCGTAAACCTCAGTGACATCGCTGCGATGGGCGGCATCGCCCGCGAAGCATTTGTCAGCATTGCCATCCCCGATGATTGCCTCCTGGATTATCTCGAAGCAATATACAGCGGGATCAAAGATCTGGCTGCCAGATTCGATGTCAACGTCCTGGGTGGAGATACGACCCGTTCCAAAGTTGATCTGATCATCAATATTGTGGTACAGGGCACCGTTTTAAAAGAAGCGCTTCTATGCCGTGATGCCGCCCGGCCGGGAGATGTGATTTTTTCCACCGGCTTTCTGGGCGACAGCAAAGCCGGATTGCATCTGATATTAAATGAAATGGATGCAGACAACGAAACGCTGGAAGCATTGCTCAAGGCCCATCTGGTACCGCAACCGCATCTGCGCGAAGGACAGTTTCTGGCCCGCCAGCCGGGTGTGCATGCAGCGATCGATACCAGCGACGGCTTAAGTTCAGACCTTACCCATATTGTCGAAGAAAGCCGTGTCGGCGCCCGCCTGTTTGCAGAAAAAATCCCAATTTCACAAAACCTGAAAGACTTTTGTGCTGGACTGGATTTTAGCCCACTGGCGTTCGCTCTGTCCGGCGGTGAAGATTACACATTGTTGTGTACCATATCACCACAAAGTGCCGATCAAATCGCGAATGCATTTCAAAAAGAATTCAATCGCCCCCTTTTTCCAATAGGAGAAATCATAGACCAGAAAAAGATAGAACTTGTTTACTCGGATGGTAAAACAGAATCCATAACCCCGACGGGTTGGGATCATTTCAAGGCCAAAGAAGATGAATGAACTTTCTAAAAACCAGAATTCTCTCAGACAATACTGCAAAGTCCTGACCATAGCCGGCTCCGACAGCGGCGGCGGTGCCGGTATTCAGGCGGATCTTAAAACCTTTTCCGCCATTGGCTGTTACGGCATGTCGGTCATAACGGCTCTGACCGCTCAAAATACACAGGGCGTAAAAGGAATCCATGCCGTTCCCCCGGCGTTTGCGGTGGAACAGATTGAAGCTGTATTAAGCGATATCGGTGCCGATGCAATTAAAATCGGGATGCTGTACTCGGCCGAACTGATTGAGGCGGTGGCGCAAGCGTTAAAAAAACACGGTGCCCGAAAAATCGTGCTGGACCCGGTCATGGTGGCCCAGAGCGGGGATAAATTGTTACAGGACGATGCCATCGAGGCCATCAAAACGCATTTGATGCCGCTGGCCGATGTGGTGACGCCCAACATACCGGAAGCTTCGGTCTTATGCAGCACGCAGTTAACCCAATGGAGCGATATCGAGAGCGCCGCCGAAACCCTCGCCAGATACGGTAGTCGCAGCATTCTGATTAAAGGCGGTCACGGAGATGAGCGTAAAAGCACCGATCTTCTTTTCCTTGCCAGGGAGGGCCGCTTTGTGAGTTTGGCGGCCGAACGCATCAAGACCAACAACAATCACGGAACCGGCTGTACGCTATCATCGGCCATTGCAGCCTATATGGCCAAAGGCAAGGATATTGAAGAAGCCGTTCAAAAAGCCAAAACATTTATGAATCATTCCATCGCGGCCGGTGCGGCCTATAAATTGGGACATGGACATGGGCCGGTGCATCATTTCTTTCAATGGTGGCAGTAGAATTAAGCAGAGATAAAAATATTTAAGATATTCATGATGTCCTACGAATTTTCGCTTTTCTTTGATATTTTCAATAAATCTGCGACCGGCTGATATTTGGTTTTCTGGCAAGCGTCCCAAGTTTTGGTTCGGTAAAATTCCCTCTCGATTTAAACCTTATCTGCAAAATTCCAAAGTTTCATATTGCGTCAGGACATCTAATAAATTTTCAGTCCTCTTAGATTTCACCCTCAGGCACGAAACCTGAAGTTATTGGCTGGCCAAGATTCATCGCATTTGCAGATGACATTCACAATAGAATTTTAGCGAACCATCAGCAAAATACCCCACGACTTGCCGCGGGGAGTTTCACTTTCATGATATCTATTAAATGATAACTTCAAAACTTGAATTTTATTTTGTTATATTAGCCTTACTAATCATTCGGAATTTACCAAAGATGATAGACACAGTTATAGTCTAGAGAGCGTAACAGTGCCAGTTTGCCTCTTTTTGTTTCAAAACCTTTACCCAAATTTCGATCTGTGGTAGTTTCCAATTTATTTGATTCTTGTTGTAAATCCCTACCTTTCTGAACTTTGTACAGCGAAAAAAAATTATGCCAGCACCAGACTATGAACAAATACTTCAAAGCAGCAACCATGGTGTCATCGCTACCGACGAGAGCGGCAAAATTGTATTCATACATAAAAGAACCAAAGCAATCCTTTTGAAAGCGTTTTTGAATCTCTGATCGTTGTCAATCAAAGAGATATCACCCGGCTGGAAGTCATCAAAAAGCAATTAGAGAAACCCGAAAGGAAAGAGAAAAAAACAAAGATGAGCTCGTCGAGTTGAGCATGCTCGAGT
>JASFGZ010000466.1:0-4096 GCA_050123495.1 Desulfobacterales bacterium | reverse complement strand
CATGGTAATTGCCAACATCGGATATCTTATTCTGCGATTTAGAACCGGAAGCAGGAAAAGCAGTGCTCAAATTGTTCTGATCGGAATCGGTCTGTTGGTTATCGGATTTGTGGGCCAATTATTCGGCAGGATCATTCAGGCGGCGGTATCCCGTCAGAGAGAATATTTCTCAGATGCTTCAGCGGTTCAATTCACACGCAATCCCACCGGCATCTCGGGGGCCCTTAAAAAAATCGGCGGGTTTATGCCGGGATCCGGGATTCGATCACCCCATGCCGGAGAAATATGCCATATGTTCTTCGGAAAAGCCATTCGCACTTTGTTTGCCACTCACCCGCCGTTAACAGATAGAATCCAGCGGTTGGATCCTGATTTCGATGGCCAATATTTGCCGTTAAAGATTTCTGACGAAGAACTTGCACCGGTGGCTCCTGCGCTCAAAAAGCCCGAGGTGGGTATAGCCGAGCAGCCTGTTGCAGCGTTCGCGATTGACGCCGAATCGGTCATCAAACGGCCGGGCCATATAACAGCGGCAGATCTCAACCACGGTATGGCGCTTTTGGCGGCCATTCCGCATAAGGTCAAAAACGATCTCAACGACATCCTGGGATCAATCTTAATCACCTGTGCACTGCTATTAGATAGGGATCCGGCAGTGAAAACCAGGCAGATCAAAAATCTGCAAACGGTTGTATCGGCTGCAATCATCCGGCAAATTTCGATTTACGAAAACGAATTAAAAGATGTAAATCCTCAATTGCGGCTTCCCATCCTGGATCTTGCGTTACCGTCTTTACGGCAGATGTCCATCCGGCAGTATGCAAAATTCAAGGAGGTTATTCAGATCCTGGTGGCAGCCGATGCACAGCTTTCCCTGTTTGAGTTCGCGCTTCAGGAAATTATTACCCACCGGCTGGGGGCGACCTTCAAAGGTCATAAAAAAGAAATTGTTTATAGAAACATCGCGTCACTGGCGTTGGATGCCGTCAATATCCTATCCAAGCTGGCCCACGTGGGACATCCTGAAGAAGCGGCTGCGCGGGCTGCTTTTAATGCCGGTTGGGCCAAATTACGGATACGTGATTCACGCTGGGATTTGCTACCGGCCACCAAGGTGACGTTTAGAGCCTTGCACATTGCCATGAAAAAGTTTTCGCTGGCCCCTCCGGGTGTTAAAAAAACCATCCTGGACGCCTGTGCGCACTGCGTGATGCACGATCAAACGGTTACCGCAAATGAGGCTGAACTTTTACGTGCAGTTGCCTATTCTTTCGACATACCCCTGCCCCCATTTATAGAGACCTGGGGAAATTGACGCGAACTGTCGATTAAATCCCAGGTTCCAGGCATAAAATTACAAATAAATCACAAATCTCAATTTTTCAATGACCCAAACAGTTGATATTTTGAATTTCGGTCATTGTGATTTGTTTGATATTTGTGTTTTGGGATTTGGGATTTAAGAATTAAGGCTGTTTAGAAGCGGATAATATGCGGCGGGCGGTCCAATAATACTTTGCCCAGTAATATTTGTCGATTTTCGAAAGGGTCACGCCTTCGTTTTTGGAGGCGTGCACAAATTCGGACCCGCCCAAATAAATACCCACGTGACGCGGATAGGATGGCGGCTTAAAAAACACCAGGTCCCCGGCCCGAAGTTTCCCGAAAGGCACCGGCTGTCCCTGTTTGACCTGAGCTCGGGTGGTGCGTGGCAAGTCAATGTTAAAGACATCCTTATAGACCGCTTTCACAAAACCGGAACAGTCGATTCCGCGACTGCCGGTCCCCCCCAGGCGATGCCGGGTTCCCTTCCAAAGTCTGTATTCCTCGCGGAGACGTTTTTCAAGTTCAGCACCAGCAGAACCGCGTTTGGCGACATGAAGATGCGCTGATTCTGTGATTGTCTCGCCGGACTGTTTTGGAGGTGTCGCACATGCTGAAATCAGGAAAAATAGAGTCAGAACAGACAATCCCTGAAAGCTTAAAGGCTTACAACCGCAGAAAATTTTAGGCGCAGGTTTCATTGATGGTTCCCAATTTTAAAATCGTTAAATACGTTCATTTAAAAAATGGGGGTTTTCTAAGGTTAAAGATCGGCAAAAATCGCAATTTCTTGAGTTTCGGCAATCCCAAAGTCGGAACGCCCCTGATGCAATTTGGCCAAACGGTGGCGATTGACCTTCCTCAAAAAGCGCTCGTCTGGCAGGATGAAAGCGGGCAGGTATGGCTGACCTACAATGACCCCCAATACCTGGCAACGCGTCATGGGATCGATGGATGTAAAGCGGTTCTATATAAGGTGAAAAATGCGCTTAAAAATTTTGCGCAAGCCGCCACACAACCTTAAAACGCGAAAAGAAATCAGGATGTAATTTTCAGATTTGGTTTCTATCCGCAACGCCTGCTCTTATCCCATATAGAGCCTTAAAAATATATTGACCACTAAAAGCGCAAATATAGATGGAATCACCATGGCTTTGGCCCTTTCATTGGGGCTCGGTATAATATCCTTTAAACTTAAATATCCCCTGCTCAGACCCAAGTATAGACCGCATAACAGTATTAACCCCTGGATGAGGGGTATGGATTGCGGATAAAAAGGCTGAAAAGGAAAATCAGCCGTGCTTAAGATATCCCAGCCCAACCCTAAAGGATCGGACAAGACATTGAGGATATAACCGTAGTTCACCATCAGCATCGGTAAACTGAAAGCGATCCAGGCAAATATACCAATTGGAATGAGTATGTAAGCCAGTCGCAAAATAACGGTCCGGTTGTCCTCCTGACTCCCCGCAAAGCGCCTGGCCGTGCGTGCGACAAGGGCGAAGATGCCAGGGAACACCCCCAGCGCCAGAATCCAAATTACAGCCACATAAATAAGAAAGGGAAGGATTTGTCTGCTTTCGGTCACATTGGCCGCATTTTTGATAACGCTCCAAGGGCCCGACATGGTAATACTGAAAACAATGGCCACCACCAGCATGATGATCACATTGAACATTTCATCATACCCTTTCAATTTCCGATCGGCACCGAAGGGTCGAATGAAAACACCCAGATTGTCTTTAGGACAGCTCTTAATGCACTCCGTGCACAATCCGCAGTAATTGTTGCGTTTCATGGTGCCGATATACTGTTTCCAGGGACAGGCCCAGCCGCCGGGTCCTCCGGCATAGCATGACTTTTCTTTATGTTTCTTACACGTCTCGACGTCAACGGCCCTGAGCTCGGTCATCGATGCCATGGCGTAAGTGCCTAAGAATCCGCCCACCGGACACAGGTACTGGCAAAAAACCCGGCGCCGGTAGATTAGCGCAAGCAGCAAACTCATAACCAGGATAACCAGAAACAGCAACGCGGTGGCAATCGGACGGGTAATCAGAATAATACCGAAAGAAATTAGAGCCAGAAAAAGGATATTTTGCAGCCAGATGTTATCCATTAATTTGGGCCAGTCTTTTTGCAACCCCGTGAACCGGTGGTGCAGCGTTTTAAATGGTTGCTTGATATAGCGAACCGCTGTGAAGCTTTTGCGACTCAGCCACTCCGAGGGTGCCGGCAGCGGGCATACCATACACCAGATTCTGCCGCCTAACGGAACGATAATGGCCTTGAGAACAAACCACCACAGAATCCAGACGAAGATAATCGCAATGTTACGATTGCCCACAGGGCTGCCCCACAGGCTGCTGACGATAAAAAGATAAAATACGATAAAATTGGGCAGGATAATCAAAAAATGAAAACTGCGCAGCTTGACGATTTTTTTAAGCCATGGAAATTTTTCCAGAAGATTGATGCGTTTAAAGCCCGAAAAGCTGGAACCGGTATCTGTTCGGAAATAGACCAGCAGGCTGAACACCAGCCAGATGGATAGGGAGATAAAAAAATAATAGGGATGATTCGGTTTTACGATTAACTCGCCGGTCATAAAAGGATGCAGATTCCCGCACGTTTGCGTACAGCGAAAGGTAAACTTGCCGGCTTTATTCGTCACAAATTCGACTTCAGAAACCCTGTCCCAGTCGGCCTGAAGTTTGCCGTTCTCGTCTTCCCAGGGGTACTTTAGAAAGGTCGCACCTTTTCGCATGATAAA
>JASFGZ010000465.1:0-4102 GCA_050123495.1 Desulfobacterales bacterium | reverse complement strand
GTTTGATCGAAGAAAAGGGGAGCGTCGAAAAAACAGTATGTAAACAAAATTTTATGGCAGATTCATTACAAGCTTCAAGCCCGCATGCACCTCGTTTACTCTTTGTTTAGATAATATTCCAATCTTTCCTTTAGAACCCATCTCAAAAATGCGTCTAAGTGCCCGGGGCTGCGTTGTCCCGTGAATTGAAATACTAACATACTGCGTGTACGCTCCGTCATCCATTCACAGGACGCCTTGCCCTGAACCCTGATCCACATCTTTGAGATGGGTTCAAGTATTATAATTTTTAAATCCTTTGAACGGTTTCTTTTTGTCTGTTAAGCGAAAGAAGTTGTTATTTTTATTAGTTTTTGAGCAGCCCGGGTTGACTTATTAACGCCTGGCCTTTTGCCTCGGTTGAGAAATAGAATTCATAATAAATGGTAATGTATTACCCAATTTCGCGGGCTTTAAAAATATGGTTATTTCTATATCAAATTGAAATAATTCATTTTTTTATAAAAGCGCCTAAGGCATAGTATTTGCAGAAACCAAAAATATTCAGTTGATTATTTATCTTAAAACGCTATTCGTTGAATCGGTATGTCATTAGAAAAGTGACTGAGGCCGCAATTGGGGGTAAGGAATACCCGGCAATGGTAAATCGCTATGCCACCTTTGTAACCGATATCGAACCCAAGGGCTTTGACGTCGTTGCCATTGACGGACATCTGACGCGCGAGACCATTCAGATAGTCCGTGAAATTCTTGAATCACCTCATCGAAGCCGTGAGCCGGCCCACAACAATTACGAGACTGCCAGACATAATTACGCCTATAGATCACTGAAAAAGCAGCTAAACTCCGTTTTGGAGAAGTTATTCCAATATAAAAGCGCTCCGGTTTACAACAGGGACGCGGCGTCCTTGCGTTGTGCATGTAATGTAAATTAGAATTTTGTATGAAAATTAATGAGAAGTTGGGATTATGTATAAAGGAATTCTATCATTTTTATTAAAAGATGGAGCGCAAACGACGCCATAACTCTAGGCACTTTAGCTCATTTTAGGCATTTTAGGCACTTTTAACTTTAGAGCACCTTTGGAACTTTTTTATCTGTCTTCTAAGATGAACTGCTAATCTTGAGACAGCTTATAGTATAAGACCCAAACAGGACCGGATCAGAAAAATGTACCTTGCCCATTACAATTTAAAAGAAAAACCATTTAGCATCAGCCCGGATTCCAGATTCCTGTGGCTCAGCGAAAAACATAAGGAAGCCCTTGCGAACCTGAAATACGGAGTTATGGAGAACAAGGGGTTTCTGGTTCTTACCGGCGATATCGGGACCGGGAAAACACTTTTGATAAACGCCCTTATCCGGATAACCGGGGTTAACGCTCTGATTGCAACCCTCCCGGATCCGGATCTGGAAATCATGGACTTTTTTAATCTCCTTTCTAATGAATTTAACATGAATAAAGTTTTCATCAGCAAAGGCGATTTTTTGATCGAATTCAGACAATTTTTGCTTGAATCTTATGCTTCCCAAAAAGTGGTTCTGCTCATTATTGATGAGGCTCAAAGGCTGAATCATGAGCTGCTCGAGCAAATTCGACTGCTGTCCAATATTGAACTGGGTGATCGAAAATTGATAAATATTTTTTTTGTCGGGCAGAGCGAATTCAATCAATTGATTAGAGATGACAGAAATAGGGCGGTCAGGCAAAGAGTAAGCGTAAACTTTCAGCTTGAACCTCTGTCCAAGCCGGAAACTGTAAATTATATTCATCACCGGCTTAAAAAGGCAGGCGCTGCCAAAGAAATTTTTAAACCGGATGCAGCCCGGGAGGTTTTTAATTTCTCCCGCGGCTACCCGAGACTCATCAATGTTATCTGCGATCTTGCGCTGGTGACGGGCTATACCGAAGGATTAAAGAAAATAGGTGCCGGTGTGATTAAAGAATGCGAGAAGGAACTTAAGATCCCCATTAATATGGAAGCGCCTCAAAAAGATCAATCGACTTTGCGCCGATCCCAGCACAAAACAGACATTACTGCCCCCCGGCCAAAACAACCAAGTGGTTTTAGGTATGGGCTTGCATTCATTATCGCTCTGTTTATGGCATTTATCGGATATCAGATTTACGATTCTTTTACGCAGAGTTCCTCCCGCTGGCAGCAGGACGATTTTGCATCCCAACAAAATAACCGGCTGCTGGAAAAACAAAGGGAAGCTTTTAAGGCTGAAATTGAAAAGGAAACAATGATCAAAGAGGGTGATTCGATCGGAAAAAACGCCTCGCAAGATAAAGCGGAAATCAATACAAATGCAATAGCTTCTCTATCTATTGAGGAGAGTAAAAAAGAGACTGTGAATAGTGAAAACAGCCTGAAAAGGGATCTATCAGATTCACAGCCATCAGGTTTTGTTTCCGGTCAAAAGTCGATCATTTATTTTAAACACAATTCCAATGAACTTACTCAACAAGCATATGAAACACTAAACAATGTTATCCAATTTACCGTTCAGCACCCTAACTTAACAATTTCCGTTGAAGGCTTTACGGATTCACATGGAGACGCTGTTTACAACAAACAACTCTCTAAATATCGGGCCGATATTGTAAAAAGCTATCTGATCGGCCAGGGCATTTCAGCCTCAAGAATCAATTCCGTTGGAAGGGGCCCGGAGAATCCTTTAAAAAGCAATGAATCACTCGAGGGGCGGGAAAAAAACCGGCGGGTAGAAATCAAGTTCGACAGTCAATAGCAAATAGGCCGGGAAGCAAAAAAGCTCATAGCGCATAGCTGATAGCTCGTAGTAAGGGGCTGTATGGCCGGGAAGTTCAATTATTTTGTGCCTTTGAGCTTTTCAGCGAATAGCGCGGTGCGCGCAGGTTAGTTGAAAAATAGAAACCGGAGTTCTCATCGGCCTTCGTTGAAAGTTCGCCGAGATTGGTCCATCTACATTGAACCTTCGAAACGACAGGTAAAGAGAGATTTCCGGTTATTATTTTCCTTTAGTCCGATTAATTGCAAACCTGACAGCTGCTATTAAAACCAGAAGCAAGAACAGGGGTGTCAATCCTTGATTGCGGATGACGGGTTTCGCAACAAATTTTGATAACGTTGACGATTTATGACGTGAAATGGTAATAAAGCAAGCGCCGCTGTTACCGCCGCCGCTAATGCCTCCTCCGCTTGAGCCGGTTGGGGCGACAGGACTGGTGCTTGCGATGCAGGGCTCAGCGGTATTATTTACGACCTCAACACACACGTCATTTGAAAAACCGCTTTCGACACCTTCTGTATTGTAAGCGGTAAGGGCGATATAGTATTCTTCGCCTTTTTTTAATCCTGTAAGGGTGACCTCTGGATGGAGCGGGTCCGTAAGATCATCTTCCGGCAAAGTCGTCGCGTAATCATACGGTGGCCCCGGACTCCCGGCGTTTCGATAAATAACGTAACCTTCAAGATCCGGTTCGGGATTGGAATCCCAGCCTAAAGTAACCTTCGCGGCATCGGCAACCGTGACCCAGGGCCCGGAGCTCAAGGTTAAGGTCAATAACAGAAGAAAGAGAAAGAAAAATAGAATACAGGCGGCAGAAGGCAGAAAACCTCGACCGGTCTTCAGATTACGGATAACAAATTTTAGGCGTAACAACGAACGTCCTCCCCAATGCTCGAACATAACTTCACGACTTAAATTCTATTTCACAAGGCAAAAAGGATCGCAATAATTTTTTTAAATTATTTCAATATATTAAATCACTTTCGATACATAAAAAAGTGCCCCTGGAAAAAACAGGGGTAGATTTTGTCTAAAAGAACGATAGAGCCCTATAACCTTTAGAAACCTAAAAAAAGCCCCCTTTTGATGGCGAAAGGCGGGCGGGCTACGAGCTGGAACCCGCCCGCCAGGCCAAGAGGAAGGAAGCGGACGCGACAGGCCCACAAGGGGGTTATGGGATTCGCTTAGCTTGTCCCCGTATAAAAGCAAAAGGGATGCCAAACGCTTTTCTGGTATCCTTTTTTTTATACATTTAAGTCCTTAAATTTCATAATCGAATGTATATTGTTTAAATTCAATAAGTTGAATGTTAAATAAATTAGCCGA
>JASFGZ010000464.1:0-4103 GCA_050123495.1 Desulfobacterales bacterium | reverse complement strand
ACGCCTCTGGAAGGATGAAGGGTATGATTGACATCATGAAATTTAATGCCGTCCGGCAACTCATCTCTGAACAACTCCCTTATATATTCATCCACGAGTTTAAGCCGAGGTGTATGCGGTTTGTATTCTGGTTTCATATCAAGATTTTTAAAAATTTTGTATGTGGATTATTTGACGGAGCGCAAAGATCAGGTGAGAAATCGGATACGATTTTGAAAATGGCTAATCGCTTCAGATCAGCTGAAGTAGAGAGATCAGCAATATTTTAAATATGTTTATATCCAGATGGATGCGGTTTAGTCAATCATAATTTGTGATTCCGGCTGGTCGCGATATATTGATATCATGCAAACTCTAGGTATGCGCTTGCAACAAGCTTTATTTGAAAGGGCTGTAATACTTAAGGTGATTCATTGGCCGATCTGACCACTGTGAGCCAGCGTGCCGAATCATAATGATCCAGATGATCGATAAACCTCGAGGATTGCCGGCGGATGGCATCCGGGGCGGTTTCCGCCACGGTCCCGGCTGTGGTTGCCGGTAATTTCCGGGGATAGGGGCTGACGTAATGGAGTCCGATAATGGCGATATCCGCCTCTAAGTCGTTGAGTTGCGTGCACACCGGAAAGCCTGCGAAACTCCGGGCCGGCGGCGTAATGCATTTCCAGTTTCCGGACATATAATTGTCTTCTGTTTGGAAACAGTTATGCTTAATCAGACAAAACTTTCCTAAACATCTTTCCCAACGAAATGTCCTTTTCCAGAACGTTCCTTAGTTTTTTACCACACGCTTCGGAACAAACTAAAAACATGCCGTCTTTACCTTCATTTTTGGCTTCCGAGCCCTGGCCCGTTACCATCATATAAACAGACTTTTCTTCTGAAACCAGATCGATCTCAATGCAGTGGCCTTCATATTCAGATAAGTCGACATTCGGTTTCAGCTTTGCGCCAAAGCCAAAGACTTCCATATATTCGCTGATATGGCTCTGGCACCAGGCACATTCACTCAGGGCTTCTTTATCCGGGATTATGCTGAATTCCATAGCAACCTCTTATGTTTTAGACGGGTTCAGGCAATTGGCCAGAATAAGGGGAAGATCAACCGTATAGACTTATTGAGATTTCCGCGGCCGCCAGAAAAACGATGATACTCGGTAGATCAGAGCGAAAATTGGCAGAGTTCGCAAGCCGGGATTTCACCCAAAACCCACTCGTCTGAAAAATACAGGTTTCAAATTCATTTAACAAGGGTTTTTAGCGGCCATCAGCGCGGTGACCACTCTTTTCATCATGGCGGCATCTTTGTGAGGCTGGGGCGACTCGTTGATAAGGGTCACATTTGCATTGCTTTTTATCAGGGCTTCGGCCAGGGGTTCAAAGAATTTCTTTGTCGTTTTCAAATGCTTTTGCTCGCCTTTCTCTCCGTAAGCAACGCCGGAAAAATGGGCATGAAAAGATTTCGGCAGCTTCTTTAAGATCCTGGCATAATCAATTTCGCCCTGCTGCCGGGCATACAGATGGGCAAAGTCAACACAGATGCCGCAGCCGGTTTCCTTCATCAATTTCAACAGCTCTGCCACCGAGCCGAACTGCGAGGGTTTGCCGGTAATTTCAGGACATAATTTTACCTTCCACTTGTTCTTTGAGATTTTTTCCTGGATTTCGACAATGGCTTTTTTGATCAAACCATAGGTCTGGGTGGCGGTCTTTTTCTGATAAAAGCCGGCATGAAAGACCACATTGCGTGCGCCCAGGGCGGCGGCTCTCTCGCAGGAATCCAGGATGCGCCCTTTACTGGCAACGACCTTTTCTATCTCATCAGATGCCAGGTTGATGTAATAGGGCGCGTGTACCGACAGGACGATTCCCTTTTCCTTTGCCAGGGCACCGATCTCCCGGGCGTCATCCATGGACATTCGCACCCCGTAAGTAAACTCCACCTCCATGCAATCCAGTTTCATACGGGCAACCTTTTGAATGCCTTTCAGATTACCCAGTCCGCCGGATCCCGCTGGTCCTATTTTTATCATTTTCTAATTCGGTAGTTTTTTCACCGCAGAGATACAAAGTTACTGGCGCATCCGCGGAAGACTTCGCCGGCATCAGCGTCTGGGGCTCGAAGTTCAGCGTTGCCAAGTAGTCTTCGACGGATTCCTCGCGTCTGATCAGCTCCACCGACCCACTGGGACGCAGGAGCAATTCTTTGGGCCGCAGGCGGCCGTTGTAATTAAATCCCATGGCGTGACCGTGCGCACCGGTATCGTGAATCAATAATCTGTCGCCATCTTGGATCTGGGGGAGAAGCCGCTGGATGGCAAATTTGTCATTATTTTCACACAGCGAACCGACCACATCCACGTTTTCAAAGTGTTGCTTGGGATGTTTTCCGATGACGGTAATGTGATGGTAGGCACCGTAGATAGCCGGCCGCATCAAAGCGGACATGCAGGCATCCACACCAATGTATTTGCGATAAGTGTCTTTCTGATTGATGGCGGTGGTAACCATTATCCCGTGAGGCCCCGTCATGTAACGCCCGCTTTCTATATAAAACCGTGGCATAAAGTCGTTTCGCCTTTTGAAATTTAAAAAAAGATCCGATATTTCATCGGCCATTGAATCGATATCAAGCGGCGCTTGTTCGGGTTGGTAGGGAATACCCAGTCCGCCGCCGAGGTTGATAAAATCAAAATCAATATTCAGCTCTTTTGAAACCCACTCCACCACCTCCAGCAGCATCGCCGCGGTTTCAACCATGTATGCATAATTCAGCTCATTGGATACCAGCATGGTGTGCAGCCCGAATCGACGGGCTCCCCGGGCCCGCGCAGCTTTATATGCACCTGGGATCTGCTCGTGGGCCACCCCGTATTTCGACTCCACCGGATCGCCGATAATTCTGTTTCCGGTTCTGCGGGGACCGGGGTTGTAACGGAAACTGATGGTCTCCGGCATCTGCGGGACTTTATGAATCAAAGATACATCATCCAGATTTAAAATACAGCCGCCATCGGCCGCGGCAGCATAAAATTCATCTGCGGTCGTATTATTGGAGGAAAAAACGATATCTTCACCGCGGGCGCCTATTTGACGGCTAAGCATCAACTCTGGAATAGAGCTGCAGTCAAATCCGAATCCCAAATCCTGCATGATCTGGAGGATCCGTGGATTGGGCAGGGCCTTAACGGCATAATATTCCCGGAATCCGTTCAGGCGGGAGAATGCAGCCATGAATTTCTGCCCGGTTTGGCGGATACCGGTCTCGTCATAGATGTGAAACGGCGTTCCATAATAATCGATGATCTCATCCAGGGCAGGTAAGAGTCTGTTCTCAAATGATTTTGACATCGGCATCGTTGGTTCTCCGTTCAGGGTTCAGATCCGCAGATTACGCAGATTTAGTCGGTTGATAAAAATTAAAGTTAAATGGTCAAGTAATTGATTCGTTAAATAGTTTAAACTGTTATAAACCCTTTAACGAATGAAGTGTCCAACGAATCAACGATTTAACCAATTAACTATACACGGTTTATGAAATTTTTAGCTCAGCGCCCGTTTGATTCTTTGCATTGCGAGTTCAACACTTTCGTAATTATTAAATGCGCTGATGCGAATGAACCCTTCGCCGCATTTTCCGAATCCGGCACCCGGGGTGCAGACCACACCGGCTTTTTCCAGGAGCAGGTCAAAAAATTGCCAGGAATCGGTTTTACCATAAATCCAGATATAGGGAGAATTTTCCCCGCCCACACATTCATAACCCAGAGCTTCCATTTCCGTTCGGATCAGCGCCGCGTTTTTAAGATAATATTCAATCAGGGCCTTTACCTGGCCCCGGCCCGCTTCACTGTAAATCGCCTCGGCGGCTCGCTGGACAGGATAGGAAACCGCATTGAATTTGGTGGACTGACGCCGAAACCATAAATCATGGATGGAATGGGCCTCTCCGTTGGCCGTATAGGCCTTGCAGGTTGTCGGCACCACCGCATAGGCGCAACGGGTCCCGGTAAATCCGGCGGTTTTGGAAAAGCTTCTGAACTCAATGGCCACTTCCCGGGCACCGTCGATTTCAAATATCGATTTGGGCAGGTCGGGATCCT
>JASFGZ010000463.1:0-4164 GCA_050123495.1 Desulfobacterales bacterium | reverse complement strand
GAGGGGTACACCGGCGCATATGTTTGATAAAATGCTCAGGTGCTCGATTTTACTTTTTTGAAATCAGCCCGTTATTGATTAATAGTTATTTGTTACTAGAACTGGTTTCAAAACCTCAGATCAGGTTCAAGGGCCCTGCTTGCGGGGTAACGCAGCCATTGGGCCCTGGACGGGGTTTTGAAACCACCGCTAGGCAAGGCCTTTATCCGAATTTAGTTGCAAATAACCGATAGCGAATATCTAACTAATATGATTTAACCAAGGAGCACACAGTGAAAATCCTGAAGATCGACCATTTAGGGATTGCCGTAAAAAGCATTGAGAAGGGGAAAAATTTTTGGGCCGATGCTCTGGAACTTGAGTTCGAGGGGACTGAAACCGTGGCCGAACAGAAAGTCATCACTGCTTTTTTTCCCGTTGGTGAGAGTGAAGTAGAACTTCTTGAATCCACTGCACCGGATGGACCGATTGCCAAGTACCTTGAAAAAAAAGGCGAAGGAATTCAACATGTGGCGTTTCGAGTGGAAAACATCGAAGCGGCCTTAAACGAATTAAAAGAAAAAAACATCCGCTTAATTGATGAAAAGCCGCGAACCGGAGCCGGTGGCGCTAAAATTGCCTTTCTGCACCCAAAATCTACCAATGGGGTGCTTGTCGAGCTGTGTGAACGTAAGGATTAACGCACCATATTGATGGTATTCAAAAAGGTTTCCGTAAATGTGTCATTTCAGGATTCAGCGGTTCAAGTTGATTGGTAAAATGGTTGAATGGTTAAGTAGTTTAGAATGGATTGAATCCTTTGACTAATCGACTATCCAACTAATTAACCAATTAACCATTACCTGACACTCTAGTTGTAATGCTTAATTTAGAATTATCCTTTTTATTGGAAAATGCGTTAATAAGGAGCAAACACCATGGCAAAAGATGCGGAAATGAAAAAATGGAAAGACCTTGCCATAAAAGAACTAAAGGGCAAACCTCTGGAATCTTTAGACTGGCATACGGCTGAAGGCATAGCCGTTAAGCCGATGTATACGGCTTCAGATCTTGAGGGAATGGAGCATATGAACACGCTTCCGGGTTTGGAACCCTATGTGCGGGGTCCCCGGGCGACCATGTATGCTGTAAGACCCTGGACGATCCGACAGTATGCCGGTTTTTCAACTGCCAAAGAGTCCAACGCCTTTTATCGCAGAAACCTGGCCGCAGGTCAGAAGGGCTTATCAGTTGCTTTCGACCTGGCGACCCATAGGGGATACGACTCTGATCACCCGCGCGTGGCCGGTGACATCGGAAAGGCCGGTGTGGCAGTAGATTCCGTCGAGGATATGAAAATTCTTTTTGATCAGATTCCACTGGATCAGATGACAGTTTCCATGACCATGAATGGCGCAGTTTTGCCGATTTTAGCGGGCTACATTGTTGCCGCCGAGGAGCAGGGCGTTCGTCAGGACAAACTTGCCGGCACGATCCAAAACGATATTTTAAAGGAATATTTAACCCGCAATACCTATATCTACCCGCCGGAACCTTCAATGCGGATTGTATCCGACATTATCGGATATTGCTCAACGCATATGCCCCGATACAATACGATCAGTATCAGCGGCTACCATATGATGGAAGCCGGGGCCGACTCTGTATTGCAGGCTGCCTTTACCCTGGCTGACGGGCTGGAGTATGTTCGGGCGGCCCTTAATGCCGGCTTGGATATTGATACCTTTGCGCCGCGGCTGTCGTTTTTCTTTGGAATCGGCATGAATTTTTTCATGGAAATTGCCATGCTGCGCGCGGCGCGGTTTCTTTGGCACAAACTCATCAGCCAGTTCAATCCCAAGAATCCGCGATCAACCATGTTGCGCACGCATTGCCAGACTTCGGGATGGAGCCTGACCGCTCAGGATCCCTATAACAATATTATTCGAACCACTCTGGAATGTCTGTCCGCAGCTTTGGGCGGCACGCAGTCACTGCACACCAACTCGTTTGATGAAGCCGTCGGACTCCCCACGGATTTTTCGGCGCGGATTTCCCGCAATACCCAGCTGGTCGTCCAGGAAGAATCCCAGGTTTGCCATGTCGTCGATCCGTTGGCAGGCTCCTATTACGTTGAATCTTTAACTGCCGGTATTATTCGCGAAGCCGGCAAAATTATCGATGAGGTCGAAGAAATGGGGGGCATGGCCAAGGCAATTGAAACCGGGATGCCCAAGATGAGAATTGAAGAGGCGGCCGCTCGTCGTCAGGCGCGCATCGACCAGGGCAAAGATGTTATTGTGGGGGTTAATAAATACCAGATTGAAGAAGCGGTTGATCTGGAAGTTTTAGAAGTTCCGGCCCGCGTTCGGGATGAGCAGATCGCTCGATTGAAAGAAGTGAAAGCCCATCGGGATGCCGGAGCGCTCAAGCAAGCGCTGGAAACCTTGGCCAGTGCTGCTGAAAATGACGGCAATTTGTTGGAGGCCTGCATCCCGGCGGTGCGGGCCCGGGCCACCGTCGGTGAGATCTCGGATATTCTGGAAAAAACATTTGGACGTTATGTGGCGACAACCCAGTGTATATCCGGCGTATATGCTTCCGAATACGGCGATAGCGAGATCATTGAATCGATTCGCAAGCGGACCGAAAATTTTAAGGAAACCGAAGGCCGGCGTCCCAGAATCCTGGTGACCAAAATGGGCCAGGATGGTCACGATCGTGGTGTCAAAGTAATTGCCACCGCATTTGCCGATCTGGGTTTTGATGTTGATATCAGCCCCATGTTTCAGACACCCCAAGAGGCCGCACGCATGGCAGTTGAAAATGATGTCCATGTGGTTGGCGCATCCAGTTTGGCCGCGGGGCATAACACGTTGGTCCCGGAGTTGATCGCAGCGCTCAGAAAAGAAGGCGGTGGGGACATTTTAGTGGTTGTCGGCGGGATCATTCCGCCCTCTGATTATGAGTCTCTTTATCATGCAGGTGTTGTCGGTATTTACGGTCCCGGAACCCCGGTTACCGAATCCGCCAACAAGGTGCTCAAGGCATTGGAGCAGAAGCGATAGCAGAAATATTGGTATTATTTAGACAGGCAAATTTTATGATTGATCTAGAACGCTTAAATAAATCCGAAATCCGAAATCCGAAAAAATTTTCTAATTTTCAAAATTCTAATGACCAAAACAACCACGAAAAACAACATGTTGGGATCTGCGTCCCCGGCTCCCTTGTTTTGAAAATTTAAGAATTCGGATTTCGAATTTGTTTGGTGCTTCGAGTTTCGTGTTTCGGATTTAATTTCAACCCAATGAGCATAAATCAACTGGCAAATAAAGTAAGCTATAAAATTGGCGTATGGATCTTAAAGACATTCAAACATACATCAAGGGCGTGCGGGAACAAAATCGACGAATTCTTTCTAAGACCATCACCCTGATTGAAAGTTCGCGTTCCGATCATCAGGAACTGGCCCGCAAGATCGTTGATCAGCTATTGCCGCACACCGGAAAAGCCGTTCGTCTCGGTATCACCGGTGTGCCCGGTGTTGGCAAAAGCACTTTCATTGAGAGCCTCGGCATGTCGCTTGTAGATACGGGCCATCGGGTGGCGGTTTTGGCGGTGGACCCCAGCAGTTCCAGAAGCGGTGGCAGCGTGATGGCCGATAAAACACGTATGGAAAGGCTCGCGGTTGAAGAAAATGCCTTTATTCGACCGTCACCTTCCGGAGGCACTTTAGGTGGTGTGGCCCGCAAAACCAGAGAAACCATGCTGGTTTGCGAAGCAGCCGATTTTGACGTTATTATTGTCGAAACGGTGGGCGTGGGACAATCGGAGACGACCGTGGCATCGATGGTCGATTTTTTTCTAGTCTTGATGCTTTCCGGTGCCGGAGACGAACTTCAGGGAATAAAACGCGGTGTTTTGGAGCTGGCTGATGCAATTGCCATTACCAAGGCCGATGGCGACAACATTGAAAAGGCCAAAAAAGCAGCGAAAATATATGAAACTGCTTTGCATATGCTGCAGCCGACATCGCCAAACTGGGATCCACCGGTACTGACCTGCAGTGCTCTGGAGATGATCGGCATTGCTGAAATCTGGCAGATGGTTATAAAATACCACAAAAAATTTGTCGACAGCGGTGAACTGGAACAAAAGCGCCAAAAGCAGGCGCTGGATTGG
>JASFGZ010000462.1:0-4168 GCA_050123495.1 Desulfobacterales bacterium | reverse complement strand
ATCGGAATGCAAAACAGTGATGTGGCATCTTTGAAAAACGGGGTCAGTCAACTCCTATTACAAAATGATCTGCTAACTTGGATTGAAAAGGATGCAACAACGAACAGAGATGGTTTTCTCCCATCATACGTAAGCTTTTCACTTCCCTTCACGGTTGAGCCCGATTGTCCCGGTCTGGTGGGATTGGGTTCCAAACTTGTAAGCGAACCTTATAACGAGAATGATAAGGAATTGCTGGATACCCTTGTAAACAATCTGGTTGTTGCTCTGAAAAATGCGAGATCCTTTGAACAGATCAAATTGCTAAACGAGGATTTGCAAGCAAAAAATATTAAGCTCGAAAAGGCTCTTAGAAAGGTTGAAATTCTGGAAGATGTGAAGGCGAATTTGAGCAAGTTTGTTCCCAACACGGTCACCCGGCTCATCGAAAAATCTCCAAACGGAATCATTCCTGAAAGCAAAGAGCAAGATGTTTCGGTTCTTTTTCTGGATATTGAAGGCTACACAAAAATGTGTGAGGAGCTTGAAGGAAGCGAAGTCAATGCGGTCATAGAACATTGTTTTTCAGTCTTTATGGATGCCATCTTTGCCAACAACGGCGATATCAATGAGACCGCCGGCGACGGCCTGATGGTGCTATTCCTCAATGAGGATAAAATGACGAACGCATTGGAGGCCGTGCGCACGGCACTAAAAATTAAGGAAGAGGCGGCTCGCATCAAAAGTCAGTTCAAAAGCCTTTCCGCGCCATTGATCATAAACATGGGGATAAACTCGGGGCCGGCCCTTGTGGGGGCAGCAAAGTTTGACTCCTACACCGGATCCCGTTGGACTTACACCGCCAGGGGCTCTGTCACCAACGTGGCTGCAAGAATTGGTGCGCAGGCATCTGACGGAAAGATTTTGCTTTCAAAGACCACTGCCGACCGGGTGAAAGTTCACTTTTCCCTCAACTCTCTGGGCAGGTTTCATTTGAAAAATGTGACCGAGGAAATAGAGATCTTCCAGGTATAAAGACAAGTGCCTTGAAGTGGTTTCAAAACCCCATCTGAGGCCCAATGGCTGCGTTGCCCCGCCAATGTGAGCGGGGGGCCCTTGAACCTGATCTGAGGTTTTGAAACCACTTCTATTGTTTGAGGTTCATATCTCCTATCTAATTTACCCCATAGGGTTATCTTTGTTGGTCATACATTCATCTATCGACGCTGATGACGATCGCGGTTAGGTCGTCATGCTGGGAAGCACCACCGGTAAATTGATTCACCTGGTTTAAGACCTCTTTTAAGAGTGAATCAGCATCCATGGATTTTGACCTCTGAACCACCTCCAGAAGCCGCTCAAACCCAAAGATCTCCTCCTGCTTGTTCATGGCCTCCACAATACCATCCGTGTAGAACAGCAATCGGTCGCCAGGCGCGAGCTGTATTTCAGTTTCCTGATAGTTCGCATCTTCCAAAATGCCCAGCGGAATGGTATCCCCTTCAGTCTGTATCAGTTTGGCTTCACCGGTTTTTACGGAAAGGTGTATGGGTTGGGTCTGTCCGGCGCTGCACAGCGTCAGCGTCCGGTTCGCCGAATTCAGAACAGCGAAAAGCAGGGCCACAAACATCCCGGTCTTGACATCTTTTTTCAGTCTCTGGTTGGCGCGTATCATGCGTTCACTAACGGTCAGCTCTTCTTCTGATAGCATGCGGAACACACTGCGTGAGGCCGACATTACCAGCGCACCGGATACACTTTTCCCCGTCACATCTCCAATGATCATCCCCGCCTTATCTTTCCCCATCTCAATGAAATCGTAAAAATCTCCACCCACCTCCCTGGCCGAAATCGAACTGGCGGCAATTTGAAATCCCGCAATCTGCGGGCATGTGGCCGGAAGCATGCTCGTTTGAACGTCCCGGGCCATGGATAAGTCCTTTTCCATGCGCAGTTTTACCAGGGCTTCTTTGAAAAGTCTGGAATGTTCAATGGCGACAGCGCCGATAAAGGCGAGGGGCGTCTGGAAAAATAACGGGATAACAATAGGATACCAGCTACCGTTGGTCTTAAACATGTACACCGCAGCGACAAGATAAAGAATGCTCAAACCAACCACACTCAATGCGCCGACTTTAACCGTAGATATTCGACAAATGATCCCCACGAGAATACCCCAAAAAAGAATAATAAGAATATGAAAAGGTAAGCCAACCGGTTTCACGGGGGTATCGTCGAGAATGTTTGACAGTGCCGTTGCAGCAATTTCTACTCCGCTGATAAATATGCCGTTTGCCTGTGAAAAAACCGTATAGAAACTATCTTTTCTATCTGCCATCAAGATTTCCGAGAGCCCCACAAAGACGGCCTTACCCTTGAGATCTATCTGGTTGTTTCCAACTGTCCCTTGACGGAGTTGCAGTGCTTGATGATAGGGTATGGTGGTAATCGTGCGGGGGGGGCCATAATAATTTATATAGCGGCTATTTCCGGCTGCATACATTTTTATGAGGGATTTAAGCAATCGATGCGTTTTTACATCACCCAATGGGGACTCTGAATGCGCTAATTCTTCGAGCATTCTTTCTGCAATCAACGGTTCGCTTTCAAAAATCTCCCTTATATCTCTAACCAACCTTTTAACGCCTATGGTCTTAATTGCGGTGGCGCTATCTCCCGGCAGCCTTGCGGTTTGATTTGGACTTACTTTTTCTAACAAATGGATAAACTTCTTGTATACCTGCAAGGTGAAGAGCTGGAATGCAACGACTGGCAATGTCGGCGAATCTCCTGCTCCTGTCTGAAATGTCCAATACTGGTTTACCTTGAAGGGTATTCTGGGTAGCGGAAAAGGTGCTGTGGCAACAGCAGAATGCGAAAAAGGAGCAATCGGTTTCACTATTTTCACAATACGATGTACTTCATTATGAGACCCGCCACTATCAGAAAATGGAACCTCCTTTGCAATGAGGGGTTCAGCAAGTAAAACATTGCGCGCCTTTCTGATTGCCGCTGCAAATAAATTATCATCCTCTGTGGAACGGGATTCTATGAAATGCAAGTCAAAGGCGATGACCTCGGCACCTTCTCGAACCAGGTTTTCAGTTAAATGTGCATGCAGTGAACGAGGCCATTTATCGGGGTTATTGGGTAAATTGAGATTCTCAGAAGATTCTTTATCTATGCTAACTACGACGACCTCAGATGGTGCGGGTCTTAGGCCCCTCAGTTTGAACAATAAGCCCAAACCGGCGTTTTCCTCAATATCGAGCGCAAAACGGAAAGGGCTTATCAACAGCCCCACAATCCCTATGAGAAGGCCTAAAAATATCGCTTTAAATAGGCGGGGTATCATGAAAGTACTCCCGGTCTCAGCGATGTCCAGAAAAGAAAAATGGGAAAAAATCCGGTAAGACCAATATCTCCGTCTGCAGTGTAGGAAACGTTTTCAATCTTTAGAATGCTGATAGAACTCGTTTTCGATGAAAATGAATATAGGCTGAAGGAACACGGTGTGTCAAGATCTGGGTGAATTCACCCCAAAAGAGCGAGGAATAAGCATGATGGATCTTGCGAATAGGTTATATATTTATGGACGTGCCCTCCCTCTCTGAGGCATCTGTGGGGGGCTTGGGGCAAAATGCGGCTATTCAAATTTAGCGAACTGTAAATTTTAACAAACAAATCCTAATTCTGCGCGCAACTAGTTGCAGTGTGGAACAAGCATTACCGGACACGGCGGATTTTCGAAAATGGTTATTCCTACGTAATCGATCCGTCCCAGACTCGTTTTTTCAAGGCGTTGATGGCTTCCCAGAACAATGAGATCAGCATTGACGTACCGTGCGATTTTGCAGATTTCAAGGCCGGGTCAGCCGGGAGAATTCCAAATGTTAAATTCTTAAAATCATTTAGAAGTGGTTTCACTTCGGTTTCAATGCTGTCCCTTATTTCCTTCCTTAATTCGAGGAGCTCAGGGTCTCTTCTGTCCAGCCCTTTTAGCCGGTAATCTAAGGCATGAAAAATATGGAGTTCCGCTCCATTTGCTTTTGCAAGCGCGATACCTTTTTCAAGCGCAAACCGGCCGGGCTGGGTAAATTTTAGTCCGACAACTATTTTTTTTAAACACTTTTCCTCCTTTTCCTTTCTTGATTTAAGATGCTTTCCACTTTCCAGATCCAGAAATTCC
>JASFGZ010000461.1:0-4169 GCA_050123495.1 Desulfobacterales bacterium | reverse complement strand
CGCGAAATTTTCCCAGGAGCTTACGGATGTCGCTGTTGGGATCGGAAATGTCACCGAAGATGCGCGCATCCGCCGGGCAGGCCTCGACACAGTAAGGCAGTTGCCCCTTTTTGACGCGGTGGTCGCAAAAGGTGCATTTTTCAACCACACCTTTGGGTCGAATCCCCGGCAGGGTGGCATCTCTTTCGGGGTTGTAATACGGAACCACCTTGGCGCCCACTTTTTTGGCCTCTTCCTCTGGCGAGCTCGTGCCACCTTCGATTAAGGCTTTGTCATCGCGCCAGAATTGATGCGGTTTTTTCCAGTTAAAGTAGATCACCCCATAGGGACAGTTAAATTCACAATACTTGCAGCCGATGCATTTGTCGGGATCATGCATGGTGATGCCGCTGTCCAGTTTGTGCATGGCCCTTGTCGGACAACCCCTGACACACGGTGCATTTTCGCAGTGATTGCAGAGCGTTGGAATATAATGATAGCGTACATTGGGAAACGTGCCCTGCGTTTCGGTGATTTTGTTGGACCAGTAGATTCCGTCGGGCACATTGTTTTCGTTTCTGCAGGCAATACTGCAGGCGCCGCACCCGACACATCGCTGTAAATCAATTACCATGGCATATCTTGGCATGGGGTCACCTCCTAAGCTTTTTCAATTTTAATTCGGGTGGTCGCATAATACGCCGTGCTGCCACTCAAACGATCGTATTGAGCCGGGATCAAATCATTGCTGCTGCCGCCCCGGGGTACTTTGCCAAATTCTTTGGACGCCACCCGGCCGTAGGCCCAGTGGCCCTGGCCGTAGCACTTGGCGATTGTTCCCGGTCTGACACCCTCCCACAATTTTGCCGTACAGGTCAGGCTTCCGGTCGGTGATGTCAGTTTAACCTTATCACCATCCTTAATGCCCAGTGGTTTGGCATCTTTTGGGTTGATCTTGGCCACATCTTGCCAGGCCACATCACCGGGATCGACATCCTTAAAATCATAATACCAGGTGCAGTTGGCCGAACGACCCTCACGGTTGAGCCGGGATTTGTGATCCACATGGATGAACGGAAACTCTTTTTCATCCCCTGCAATAAACGCTTCTTCATAATGCGGCACAAACGCCAATTCCCCCCGTGCCTGGTAGTTGCAGACCTCCAGAACATTGTCGACCGTTGTGTTGTGCTTTTCGGCATGCCCTTCAAGAGCCGCCTTGAGGGTCTCGCTGTAGAATTCGAACTTTTTGGTCTTGGTCTTCATGTTTCCCCATTTCTTGCGGTACGGATAGGGGTCGGAATTCCAGACACCGGCTTTGAGGAAATCCTCCCAGCCCTTGAATTTGTCACCGCCTTTGTGTTTGGCCGGATCCCACAGGTTCTGGGTGGCATATTTAAGGGAATAGAGCGCAAATTCTTTTTCGTTGGTCGGGGCCTTGCCGGTTTCGGGATCCGTGTAGGTTTTGTAGTGATCGAGCAGATTGCTAAAACCTCTTTCATTCAGTTTTTCGGCAATCATCCAGGGGATTTCGGTTTCATCGATCTTGTATTCCCACACCGGCTCGACAAGCGGCTGCATGAGGGTCACCTGTCGGTATCCGTTGCCGATCGATTTGACATACCCCCATTTTTCAGCGATGTGATGGGTATCGGGCAGCAGGATATCGGCGAACCAGGAAAACTCGGAAGCATTGGTGGTGATGTGCGCAATAAAAGGTATCTTGGCCAGGGCGCGCTCCCAGCGCTCCGGCTGCGGACAGGAGAAGGTAAAATTGTTCATGTATCCAATCGCGACTTTGATTTCATTGGGGTCCGCCTTCAAAATGCCGTCGGCCGCATTGTTGGTGATCACGCCTCCGCCGGATTTTCCACCATTCAGTGAAGGAAATTCCAACCGACCGCGATGGTCGATTTTTCCATGCTTTTTACCCGCTTTGGCGATATCATCCATAAAATCATCGGGTTTTGGAAACTTGGTGGTGTATTCTTTGTTACTCTGCTGGGTGCCGCCGACATTGTCCACCGCCCCGACGATGCCGTTTAAAGCGTGCACCGCCATGCTGGCGTAAGCGCCGCGGACCTGCATGCAGGGCCCGCCGCCCAGCCAGGAAATGGCGCGGGGTGCCGCTCGGCCGTAACCGACAGCCACGCGTTTGATCTGCTCTGCCGGCAGGCCGCATTCTTTTGCCGCCCACTCCGGTGTTTTGTCTTTGAGCTCCAGGTTCCACCACCTGGCAATGCCATTGGTGTGTTTTTCTTCAAACATTTCCTCTTCGACATCCTGGCCGGCAACAAAGCGGTTTTCGCCGTCAATAAAATCGCCGACAAAGTCTTTGTACCACAGCCCTTCGGTGAGCAGAACATGGGCAATCGCGACTGCCAGTGCACCGTCCGTACCGGGTTTGAGCGGCAGCCACTCATCGGCTTTGGCTGCAGTGGCCGAAAGTCGGGGTTCGGCAATCGCAATCGTGGCCGAATCAATCGCATCTCCCCAAACCGAAGAATAATAAGAAACCTGCCGGTTGGCGGCCAGGGGATCGGCGCCCCACAGGAGAACATAGCGGGCATTTTTGACATCATATTGCCGGTAACCCCAGTACGCTTCTGTATAGTAAGGGCCGAATTTTTCCGCCTCAGCGCAGATCGCGCTGTGGGAGATGTTGTTGGGTGAACCGATGATTTTGGTCATGCGGTCATAAAGCACATCCCGCATGTAGGTATAGCGTCCGCGCATGAGCATGTATTTGTGGGTTTCGTTGTTTTTTCGAAGCTCCATGATCTTGTCGGCGATGGTGTTCAAGGCCTCGTCCCAGGAAATCGGAACAAATTTCGGGTCCTCGTTGCGTCCCTTTTGGGGATTGGTCCGTTTCATGGGGGTTTTGATTCGATCCGGGTCATACAACTGCTGCAAAGCCAGATGAGCTCTCGGACAACTTGCCCGGCCATTCACTTTCGAATTCGGATTTCCCCGGACCTTCACAGCTCTTCCGTCAACGACATACACCTGTTTGGAGCACCAGGACGTGCAGCCCTGACAGGTCGAAGCCTTCCATTCTCCCATTTCACCGGCCGAACCCTCGCCGGCAGCTGACAGGGCCTTAAGCGAAGGTCGCATGCCTCCGAGTGCAACTGCGGTCCCGGTGGCGGCCGAGGCTTTTTTCATGAAAGATCTTCTCGTGATCTTAATGTCGTCAAGAAAATCTTTCATCATCGTTTTTCTTTTCGTCTTGTCCTCTTTCATAATCCCTCCCTTTGATTTAATATTACTTTCTTGCGTTTGTTAACTTAACAACCGTTGTTATGTAGATGATTTGCTCGATAACCCGTTTGAACTGGATTCCTGATCATTGATCGATTTTAACCAGTAAAATAGTTCGTCCGGATCGATCGGGCGGTTGATACAGGCGTAAATATTGTAGCAGATCGCGTCTTTCAGTTCCGGGTGAAATGGATGTTTGGATATGCAAAAAAAATAGACTCCCGGGAATTTTAGGGTGAGATCCCTAATCGTTCGATTGTCTGCCGAGACCGTGTCGATGTCCCAAAAAATTGCCTGACATCCGGTATCTTCGATACTTTTTTCCAAATTGTCGGTCGAAAATAATGAAGTGGCATTAAATTGACCCTTTTCCAGCAGGTCGCAGAGCTCCTGACATTGATCTTTATCCGCATCGATCACCAAAATTGATTTTTTCATTCGCTTCGGGCTCCAGGAACATTTATTGCGGAAGTCAACAGTGGCCAAAAAGAAGGAATTTAGGATTCCTTGGTACCACATCGTAGGGTTTTCAAAGCAATGGTCATGCCAAAGCTTGAGATTTTTAGGTTTGATTTTCATAAGGAAGGAATCTTTTAGATCAAGCAGGGGGTAAGTATCTGAATATGCCGCAAAAATAATTTCAGGAAAGAAAGGCTGTCAAAAAAATTTATCGCCGTCGGTATTGAATTACCGACAGGATTTTTTTTGAATCTGTATGGAACCCAGACACTGAAATCAGCAATATTTATAATTCACTTTAATGTTAAGGAGTTAACAGTGTATGGATTCCGGACACGGCTCTATCGGGAAAACACAATTCTGTCGGAAGAAATAACCGTCGATCATTTCCATACGAGCGATACTTGGTCAATAAATTTGTAGACGCTCATAAGAGATATCAGAATTGATCAGCATTAGACACCATATGA
>JASFGZ010000460.1:0-4174 GCA_050123495.1 Desulfobacterales bacterium | reverse complement strand
GTAAAATCGCAAAATCAGACTCAAAAGGGTGGTTTTTCCGACGCCGCTGGGTCCGACAATCGCCACGCGTTGTCCGGGGTGAAAATAAAAAGAAAAATTCTGTAAAACAGGCTCACTGCCGTTATAAGAAAATGAGACATTATGAAATGCAATATCACCGCTCAGGTGCTGCACCGATTTGCCGGTACCGGCATTATTTTCGGGAACAATGTTAAAAAGAGCAGATATGCGTTGCAGGGCGGCAAGTGCTTTCTGCAGCTGAAGATTGGCAGAAGCCAGCATTTGAGCCGGGCTGAATACGTATGCCAGATAGGCCTGAAACGCCAGTAATGATCCAAGGGTCCATTGGCCGTCTATAATCCAAAAGGCCCCTGCTGCGAGCGACAGCACCCGGGCCAGTCCCGGAGTGGAATCGATTATAAGGTTGGCAAGGGAGGCGACCGTGATCTGTTGAAGCGAAGTTTTAAATACCCGCTGCCAACCGGATATCAACCGTTTCAAGGTATGTTTTTCAGAAGCATAAGCCTTTATCAAAGTGCTTTCAGAAAGGGATTCCTGCAGACTGCCTGCGAGATCAGCCCTTTGCTCCATGGTCTGGTGGTTCAAGTCAAGCAATTTACTCGAAAAATAACGAACACTCAACCCCAGTGCAGGCAGGAGAATCAGGACCACACCGGCAAGCCGCCATTCCAGATAAAACAAAAAGCAGACTCCTCCGGCAAAACGGATCACATTGCCGATGATATAGACAATCGTATTTGAAAAAAACCAGCGGACCCCATCGACATCTTCTGTCATCCGCGACATGAGGTATCCGGTTTGATGGTCATCAAAGAATTTTTTGGGAAATCGCAATACCCGGGCGATCAGATCCTGTTGGATATCCAGGGTAATGCGCTGTTCGAACCTGGCAAAATAAAATTCCTGCAGCATGCGTAAAAGTTTTTCAGTCATCAAAAAACCGGCCAGCAATATGACGGCAGCGATTAAAAGTCCCAGTTGCCGGCCCAGAATAACTTCATCTACCAGGTAGCGGGTGATCAACGGTGCCGGAAAGGCACATATTGAAGCCAACAGCACCAGGCAACCCCCTAAGAGCGCCTTGCGCCAGTGCCGCTTCAAGTAAGGAAAAAGGTTTTTTAGACTTTCCTGCAGATCCACATGATTCTTGTCACCGGCAATGCGGTCCTGCGGTATTTGGCTGGATAGTCCCTGTTTTAGATATTTAAACCAGATCTTCATCGAAAAGGAATGGATTCTTTTTTATATTTATTTTAGACATGATTTACCAGCCTTCGCTTAAAAGCTTCGGCGCGGCAGGCAGGATTTATTTTTATTTTTTCTTAGTTTCCAGATGAAACTGGAAAAACTCAATCCGCTTTCAGCGGAATAAAAAGGTTTATAAATTTAAATTCTTTGCCGTGCTCGTTTCATCGGGATTCGAATTATTTACCTTAATTGCCCGATTAAGGATTCCAATTTTATTCGCCGGAGGCGATTGGGTATTTTCAGTTTCTTCCGGAAACTGAAAATATAAAAAAATCCAAAAAATCCTGTAAATCCTGTCTAATTTGTAGTTAAATCAGAGTACAAATCGTCTAGCTTTGCAATCATCGCTTCCAGGCTAAATTGCTGACAGAGTTTCTTTCCTTGCTGTCCCATCTCCCATGCGTTGCCGGGATCAGCTAACAGTTTTTTGATACTATCCGAAAGCGCTTTTTCATCGGCCGGCGGCACCAGATAACCCGTTTCACCATGTCTCACCAGATCCGGAATACCGCCTACATCGCTGGCAACAACCGGCTTTCCGGCGGCCATGGCTTCAACCAGAACACGGCCCATGCCTTCGTTTAGCGATGGCAAAACAAGCATATCGAATACCGGCATGATTTCATGAATGTCATCCCGCCAGCCCAGGAATTTAACCCTGCCGTTGGAACTCACTTGAAGGGCTTGGGCCCTTAAATCCATGTCCAGGTCACCCTTGCCCACGAGCACCAAAAAGGTTTCAGGATACTCCTGCCAGATATATGCCATCGCCTTAAGCAGGTATTCCGCACCCTTTATCGGAAGCAGCCATCCAATAAACCCAACGACATTTCCATATTGATCCAGTCCCAGGGAACGTCTTTTCTCCATCATATTTCCGTTGGACTGCATAAACTGCTTAACGTCAACGCCACTGTGGATTTTTACTAGCTGTTCCCGAGAACAAACAGAAAGTTTAATATAGTCATCCATCTCTCCCTCGGTCAGAGCCACCATTCGGTCCGTAAACCTGGAGAAAAGTTTTTCAACCCACAAAAACATCCTGGAAGCAAAAGCACCGAAATGCCCATAAAACACATGCCCGTGCGGGGTATGAACGATATGAGGGACGCCGACCAGCTTGGCCGCCAGGCGCCCCAGGATACCGGCTTTAGAGGAATGCGTGTGTACGATGTCGGGCTTTTCTCTGAATATCAGCCAAGTGAGTGCAAACAACGCTTTTAAATCCTTTATCGGCCGGATGCTGCGAACCAGCGACGGCAGCGCGATAACCCGAACACCTTGCGCTTGGGCCTCTGCAATACCATTTGCCACGATTTTTTTCTCAGAATCGGTCATCCCGGATTCAAGCGAAAGCCCGTGAACCAGCACCTTCTCATATTTATCGCTGAGTTCATTGCAGGTGAATAATGTGTTCTGCGCCGAACCACCCATATCCAGACGAGTGATGATATGAAGGATTTTTACCATCAAATTATTTGAGGGCTGATAATTATGAACATTGAAACGAAGGGGAAGGATAACTGAATTAGCCAGCTGATGGAATGACTGTAGCGATAGCGTTGAGATTATTTACTTAGCGCATTGTTTATATCAATCGATCTTTGCCTGATCCAAAAAATTATTCTTGACCTCTCTCAAATACTCGGCAAAATCATCGAGATGCCGTTTGATCACACTGAACACAATGCTGTCTTCGACTTTATCATAACCGTGCACCAGGATGTTTCTTGTCCCGGCCATCGGCACCAGGAATTGCAGAGTTTTCTTACTCAGAATTCCCGCCTCGGCTAATACGGTAAAGATACCTTTATTGTCTTTGGGTTCAGGAAGTTCATTTGTCGAAATGATTATCTTAGCGATATCAAGACAGGCCTCAATGGCAACCTGCAGGTTTCTTTCTGCAATGTCTTTGATATCCAGAGACTTTTGATAGTCGTGCAAATCCGAAAGGTTCCGGGAGATTTGTTCGAGCCTCTTCATGCGTTCCTGGACAGTCTTGATTTTCTTTTCTAGCGTTTTCAAAATACCGTTCCGTTAGATAACCTTATAGTTTTGACAGGCTGTTTAAGCGCAATTCGGATAAAAATGGTTTGAAATCAAAATACATGCTCTTGATTTTAAGCTCATAATCCTGTCTCAGTTCCTGATCTGCTTCATATAGGCATTTCCCTGTTATCATAATCTCATAAGATAATTCCAACGAAGATGAGTTCAAAATGGTAACATCTGTCTCTTTGTCAAAATGCATGGCAATTTCGGAAGCAATTAAATATGCCGGCGACATGGTACTGATAGGGTCGCCTTTATAGGCCTGCTCATCCAACAAAAATGCGAGATCAATATCAGCGGCTTTTTCGGTTTCAGCTCTTATGCAGGATCCGAACAGATAAACTGCCACAACGGATTTATCGACCTGTGATGAATTAAAATATCCAATCAATTCATCGGTAATGTTTGTTATCCGGTTCAATTTCGTGCGCTTTCTTATCCGCCAGGATAATACCCTGAATGATCGTAAACAAAATGAGAAGGGTAATAGTTTGATTTAATTTTAAATATAAGAGATTCATGGTATCTTTGTCAACAACGATTCGAGCAGGAAAAGTCTATTGCAGCTTATTTTTAAGGATTTCTTAATTTCAGATTCATCATTAAGCCGTTGAAACGTTTTCCACGCTGCACCACCCCCATCCGGACGGTTGATAATGTGATCAAAATTCTTACTGATTTGATTAGAATTTTTGAAGTATCCAATTGTTGCGGCCAGATGTAATCCATGGCCCTTAGCAGGTAATCGGGACCTTTGATCGGCAGCAGCCAGCCAACAAACCCGATAACCGCATCATTTGGCTCCAGCCCGAGGGAACGCTTTTTTTTGGCCCTGTCTCCATTGCATGCAAAA
>JASFGZ010000459.1:0-4187 GCA_050123495.1 Desulfobacterales bacterium | reverse complement strand
ATTAAGGCGGGCGACATCATCCTGGCTGTAAACCAAACCCCTGTTAAAAACCTGGCTGATTTTTTCCGTCAAATCTGGGCCCTGGGACCCGCCGGCGTCGAGGTCCCCCTGAGCATCCTGCAGGAAACACAGGTGCGTAACATCAGCGTACAATCTGCAGATCGCTATCAGCGTTTACAAGTATCACGCCAGCGTTGAACGGATGGCAGTGCCTGATAGCTCACATAGCTCATAGCTTGGGCTGGGAAGCCTGGAGGCTATAAGGCTGAAGGGTAGCTGGCCAAAGCGAATCTTACGCAATCTGTCGTTCTGACATTCAATTCCTTGCAGATAAATTTCACTTACCTCTATCAGCAGCAGGTCTTGGAAAGGGGCTGGTTTCAAAAATCGATGCTGGGGCTCAGCATGTCGCCGTGAGATGGAACAGAAAAATGAAAGGGTTCGCGCCGGTTATGTTGACTAATGTCCGCAAAGTCGCTATCATTTAATTTAACCATCCAAGTTCATACACTAAAATTATTGGAAAGTATTTCCATGCGCAAAACAATTTATTTTCTCTTGCTGATAACCGTTTTTCTCACGGGCGCCGCCACGCTGCCGGCCGCCGATTTAAAAGATGGCTTTTTCGATCTCGCCTGGAAGACCGATCTGTCACAGACAGACGGATTTAGAAAGATATCGGAAAATTTGAACGTCAGTTATTTTATCAATCCTAAACGCGCCTATAAAATTGCCGATGTAAAAATTATGGATGTGCTTTACGGCAGCTTTGTCAATCAATTTTTCGCGGTCTACATCAATATTGAAGCCATCGATGTTTTTACCCAGTTAAGAAGACACATCAACCAAAAATACGGCCCGCCCAAAAGAAAGATTATTAATATGGCGCAACCGGACCAACAAACGATTTACCAGTGGAAATATGAGAAAACAAAAATCAAGCTGAAAATCTATCGCAACAGAGAAAATATGAAAATGGCATTTTACTACACCCCTTTATCGGTGCAGGTAAATGAAGACCAACAAGAAGCTTTTCAGGAAACCAATAGAAGGTCGATCTTTCCCCTGAATGAAACCCGAATGCGGCAAGCTGAAGAGTTAAGGGATATAATGAGCTTTTAATAATCCCGAAATCGCCTACCCCTGCAATATCAAGGCCCCTTTCCCTCCCGGGATATCAATTGAATCTTTTCCATTATTTCATTTAAGATCAGCTCGATCCTGGCCTGCCGGATTTCCATAAATTCTTCCGGAAACCATTCCGCCGGCGCGGGCAGCAATGCTTGGCAAATTATAGGTATCATAAAACCGATAACCACCCCTAATAGAACCGCAGTCGCGATCATACCGGTGGTGTAGCCCAAATAATCACCCCTGTCGAAGAATAGAGTTGGTCTGAGCACCATCAGCAGATAGGTGACACACGATGCCAGCAAAAAAAGAAAAAGGACCTTTCTAGAAGAGCGTTTCTCCATACGTTTATTATGTTTGTATTTGAGTTCTTCAAGGTGATTTTTAAATTTTACACAATCCTGGGCGCGGTGCCACCTGAATGCTCTTTCGGTCCACTCCTCACAAAAGCCATCCGGCTGTTCGAGGGTGGGGACAAAGATGGTATCGATCGTCGCACCCAACAGATAAAAAAAGACACCGCCGATAAGCAAATAAAACAGAAGAAAAAGCTGTAAATATTTTTCAAGGAAATTCATGTTAGCTAAATATAACCGCCTTTTCGGTATTCGTCACCATGGCAGCGCAATTTTTTTTAGAATTGCATCGAAGGAAATTATCATGTCTAAAAACCGATGGTCTGAGTTGACACACCTGCTCCATTTTCATATGGTTTCATCCAATAAACGATTAGAAAAGAGCGATGGCATGCAATACGGAGCAATGAACTTTCCCATAAAACCGATCGACGAGGAGCTTGAAGATATCGCCACTCTGGGATTCGATTATCTGGAACTGACGATGGATCCACCCCAAGCGCATTATTCAATCATTCGGCAGCAGATGAATTCAATTTTAAGGGCCTTAAATTCTCATGCAATGAATGTTATCTGCCATCTTCCGACGTTTGTCTCCACCGCTGACTTGACGCATAGTATCCGGGAAGCATCGTTGCAGGAAATGTTTAATTCATTGGAAGTCGCGGCTGAGCTCGGATCCCAAAAAGTCGTTTTGCACCCTGGCCACATCGGCGGATTGGGTGTCTATGTTAAAGAGACTGCCCTGGCCTATGCGAACGAAAGTCTGGCTTCCATCATAGACCGGGCGCAAGACCTGGGACTTTGCGTTTGCCTTGAAAACATGTTTCCCAGATGCCGGGCCTTCATAGAGCCCGACGATTTTACTGAAATATTGCAGCGCTTTCCGAAACTCAAAATAACCCTCGACACCGGTCATGCCAACATCGGCAGTCAGAGCGGTCAACGTATTTTTAGGTTTATCGAACAATTCGGCCAACGCATCGGTCATCTCCACGTCAGTGATAATTTCGGAGAACGGGATGATCACATACCGGTGGGTACCGGCAAAATCGATTTTCTTAAAATTGTTAAGGCCCTGAAAAAATGCGGATACGACGATACCGCCACGCTGGAAATATTTTCAGAAGACCGCCGGGATTTGCAAAACAGTCGGGATCGGTTTGATGAGATGTTAAAAAACAAATGACAGAGATCAGAAGTCAGATGTCAGTTAACACAAGACAGAAGGAACCTGAGTCAGCGACCACCCGCAAAGCGGGTGGCTTGGATTTTGCCGCCATAGGCGGTAAAAGACAGGGGCGCGAAGTGCCCCAATCGTTGAAAACAACGCGGTGGAACCGGGTGCTTCGCACCCGGTTTGGAAAACCCAATAAAAACAGCCATTCAGCGCTTCACCTGTTGTCATCTGTCCTCTGTTACAATAAAAAGGATAACCGAACATGGCACTGTTAATCATCCCAACGGGCATCAAAGTGAGCACCTGGGTGAAATATTTCAGCATGCTGGACCCGGACATCGATATTCGCATCTGGCCGGAGGTCGGTGATGCGGATGATATTGAGTTTGCGTTTACTTGGATTCATCCGCAGGGCGAATTTAAGAAATATAAAAATCTAAAATGCATCGCATCCCTGGGTGCCGGTGTGGATCACATCCTGCGCGATCCGGATCTGCCTGCAGGTGTGCCGGTCACGCGGGTGGTAGAGCCTTCCATGGCGCAATCGATGAGTGAATACGCTGTACTGGGCGTACTGAACTACTGCCGCCATTTCGATTCCTATCGCACCGATCAGTCTCAAAAAAATTGGCAGCCCCGAATACCGCTGCTGGCCGCCGATATGCGTATTGGCATCATGGGCTTGGGTCAGCTCGGCAAAGATGCAGCTAAGAAACTAAGCTATCTGGGTTTTCCGGTCAGCGGCTGGAGTCAAACACCCAAAGACATCGAAGGGGTAAAATGTTTGGCCGGAGATGACGCGCTGGACGATTTTTTATCTCAGACCCGCATACTGATCTGCATGCTGCCCCTGACTCCGAAAACAAGGGGTATATTAAACCATAAAACATTTGATAAACTGCCCGCCGGCGCCTATGTGATCAATGTGGCCCGGGGACAGCATCTGGTTGAAAAAGATCTGCTCGCGGCCCTGGAATCAGGGCAACTGGATGGCGCCTGTCTGGATGTATTTGAGATCGAGCCCCTGCCCGAAGACCACCCGTTCTGGGGCCACCCTAAAATTATCGTCACGCCTCATATCTCCAGTCTTACCTATCCCAGAGCGGTGGCACCGCAAATCATCGAAAATTACCGGCGCACCAAAACCGGCGAATCCCTGCTAAATGTCGTTAATATAAAGCGGGGTTATTAAAAGTGGTTTTGAAACCACTTTTAGGCCAACATTCTTCAATGCGCTAACATGTTTGAGTCAATCAGAAATTACCTTGAATCGGGATGTCAGATTTTCAAAATCAGCCTGAGGAATCTGCTCCCAGGCGGCAGCCGGTCGGAAATGAAGCGTAGATTTCGCATCCGGAGAAAAAAACTTTCCGGATTGAAGCTTGGGCTTTTTGAGTCGGTATTTAAACTCATCGCCCAGGTCCAGGACGAGGTCCAGATCGTCGGAATCCTCAAGCAGTTCCACCAGCAGTATGTTACGAATCCGGCCGCTGCCTTTCAGCTGTCGCTGCCCCCCCGAG
>JASFGZ010000458.1:0-4188 GCA_050123495.1 Desulfobacterales bacterium | reverse complement strand
GAACGAACTGGAACCAAACGAGAAAAATCAACCAAGAAAGCGCCAACTTACGCAAGACATACAGAAAATTTCGTACTTTTTAGATTTCGTGTTTTCGTGATTAGAAAAACTCGCCAAAATCAGTGTAAAAATTGCTTCCATGGGTTTAGGGAAGTGCGCAGCTGTCTGGTGAAGCTCCCGGACTTCAAATCCGGTGTGGGGCGCTAAAACCGTCCCGGGTGGGTTCGATTCCCATGCACTTCCGCCAACATTCTTATTCATATCAGATAGTTATTTTATCCGTCAAGCCTTAAATCCTTTTCCAAAACGACTCCAGAAATCAGAAGTCGCGGAATTCAAATTTATCACATAAATGCAAGAAATTATCTTTTAGCCCAGCAAAAGATCTTCTTCCCAGCCATACTGGACAATTTTAATGTTTTCCATTTTGCTTGTCCCCAGGCCGTAGGCTTTGTCTGCTGCTGCGACGCAGATCGGCGGCGGCGAGATGGGCCAGGGTTCACCGCGCAACGCATGCCGCTTCTGAGTGAGAATTCTTAAACACACGGTCTCAACGGCCACCGGATCAGTCCCGGCAAGCAGCCCGTTATATGCCCATTTGTACCTCGGATCAGGCTGCGGACCTTTGTCGCAGAGGGGGTGAATGGCATCCACCAGGACAAGTCGTGTCTTTCCTTTCACCTCGGGAATCATCCAGATTTCACCTAATTTGGCACTGTTCTCTTGGTGATACCTGGAAGGACGGCCTGAATACATGATATAGTTCTTTATCACGGTCCCGATTCCCGTTAACCAATGCCCCTTGAGTGCCGGCATGCAAATCAGGGCGGTACATCGCCCCGGTTTTCTCTTTCCCCCCTGTGCCATGATGATGTTTTTCTCGGAAATTCCAACCGCTTCGATTAAACTCATCTTGACCACATCAACCAATTCCGGATGGGTTGGATTCAGGTGAGGCGTGGGTACCAGTCCGACAATGTCGTCCGGCCTAATCAGTTCAGCCCATGCCTCCTTAATTTTGGCTTTGCCTGTTAGCCGGAGAACCGTCTGGTCAAGCATATTCTTGAGTATTTTGGAATCTACCTTGAAAGTGGCGTCCATGACGTTTTTGTCGCGAACGACGGTTACGATGCTTGACGTACCGGCCGCTTCGCTCCCTTTGGCCCACGGAAGACCCAGTACCGAGACCGCAAGTGTTGCACCGACGGTTCCACGGATAAAATCTCTTCTCGTCAAACGCTTTGAGTTATTTTCCATACTCGTTCTCCTTGCTTACCGCATTGCGTGAAATGTGGTTAATGATCATTTGGGCGGATGCCCGGTTCGGACATTCAAAAACAAAACCCAGATAGGCGCCATTCAGCGTAAAGCCTAACCAACCATCCTCGATCTTAAAAAAATTCATATATTTTTGAGCGACGCCTGGATCAACCCCTTTTTGATGCTCATGAAGATATGCACTGTGGAAATCATTCAGCGCTTTTTGGGCTTTCTTCGGTGTTGCATACTTCACAAACAGGAGCCGAACGCTTTTGGCGATTCCGGCATCGGATATGTTTTCGTAGGTTGCAGTTACCGCTTCTGTTGAATGATCCAGGTTGAGTATATTCTGATGGCTCAGATAATATAGCGAATTCAGCACCAGATGGGAACGTAAATACCCGATTCGATCCTTGCGCAGTTTCCAATCCGAATCCAGGGCGGATGCGAGAATATTCAATATTTGGGGTTCAGCAGAGATCTTTCGGTCTGCAGCAATTTTCCGCCCTAAAAAAAGGACGGCTTCTTTGGATTCTGGTGTTTCCCGGTGAGCCATCACGCGCGCGTAGATCGTGTCGGCCCATAAACGCAACAGTCCCCCACCATACAAGGCTCTCATAGGAGGGGCCACAGAGGGCTTGGCTTGAACTGACTGCAAAGAGTGGATAGCGACAGGTTCACCGCCCCAATCCATTGACAGCAAGCCAAAGGCATCGTTCGAGGTCTTCATAACGTACACCTCCACCAAGATGCCGCCTTGTTGATCCGCAGCGGTGTATTCGGTGACCTCAAGACGGTCGAAACCATAGGCTAAATATAGTTCTCCAGCGCCATTCATATAGTCAAAAATGTTGCTTGAATCAATGATACGGGCTGAATCGGGTCGGGTCCAAACACCAATCGTTTTAGGTAGATTCACTGTTTCTTCGGTCATTTCAGCACGTATTCCCTCCCATAATGATACAATTATGATAATCGCTGCAAATGAGAGTGCGGTCTTTGAAGAAAGGCCCTTCATAACCTTTGCCTTTTGCGATACGGGTCTATATAAAAAGGCTGAATAAAATTTTATTGCCTTAAAGCTGATGCACGTTGGAGCGGATTCAATCTTCTCGCTTTAAAACATACATTTGACAAAAGTAAAAAATCAATGGACTGTCAATAGAGAATTAACAAAAGCGTCTACGGGCAGGTATTTAGACAGCAAAAAGGGAAAATCCATGGACATAATGGTTACCGCTATTGTTGCGGTTAGCGTGGCGATCATAGCGGTTTTAATTGCCGTTATCAAAAGAAAGACGATTGGGAAGATATTTATTTATACAGCCATAGCGCTGATTATCGGGCTACCTTTTGGGTATTTCCTCGCACCCATTATCATATCCTTCTTTTAGCACCCCTCAAATGTCGGAATGTTTCTGTCATATTCCGGCATGAATCAACTATCTGAATTTTCTGAATAATATTTTATTGGTAAACCATTTGGAAATTAAGAAATCTTTTGCAATGACCCCTTCGGTTTATTTATAACTATGGACGAGGCGAAATATAATGCTATAGAGAGATATTTTCGATTCTAAATTTTTTAGGAGCACTCAACATGAATGGACGCCAAGCGTTGGCAACTAAATTTCGGTGGGTGATCATTATCGCTTCATTCATCATCATGATGGTTATTAGCATTTATCAGTATTCCTGGTTTCTATTTGCCTACACGATTGAACAGAAATTCGCCTGGAATCCTGCAGCGATCGGATTGACGTTTACGGTGTTTGCCTATGCCGCTACCTTCGTACAGCCGTTTTCAGGTTTTATCGCCGATTCCTATGGCCCTCGAAAAATGGCGCTGGCCGCTTCTTTTCTCGTGGGAATCGGATTTATCCTGTGCGCGTTCGTATCCTCGCCACACGCGTTATATCTATACTATGGCCTTGGCGGGTTGGGGGTTGGTATTCTCTACGGGATCGCTACCGCATGCGCGGTTAAATGGTTTCCTGACAAGCGCGGCTTCGCGGCAGGTCTGGTTGTTTTCGGGTTTGGTGCCGGGACGGCAATTTTTAACTTCTTCATTCAGGCATTACTGGATTCCAAAGGGCTCAGTTCTACATTTTTATGGATCGGATCCTTTATGCTGACCATTTTGGTGCCGCTTTCACTGCTATTGCGCTATCCGCTTCAAGAATGGTCGCCCCCTCCGAGATCAGAGGAAGAGAAGTCGCAGAAGGCTGTTAATTATAAACCCGCTCAAATGCTAAAAACCTATCAGTGGTTTCTGATCTATTTTTCGTTTACGGGAACGGTCTCGATTGTGCTCATGTTTGGCGCTCAGATGAAAATGCTGGCCCGCGAGTTCAGTATTCCTGCCAGCTATTTTAACTGGGTATTGGTATTGTTTCCGCTGGCCAACGGTTTGAGCAGGGTCTTTGCCGGTGCAGTCTCCGACAGGATCGGAAGGGAAAAAACAATGATGTTATTTTACTCTGTGTTAGGCCTTTCCATCCTGGCCTTCGTCCTGCTGGCGCACATACCGGTGCTGTTTGTCGTAATTGTATTTACGGCGTCATTGCTCGGGGGAGCCCCCTTTGCCCTTTATCCCGCCACGATCGGAGATTACTATGGTGCCAAATACGCCACGACAAATTACGGTATTACCTATACCGCCAAAGCCTGGGCCGGATTAATATCCGGCTGGTTGAGCGGGTACCTCCTGATGAAATTCGGCTCTTACCGACTGGCGTTGGTTATCATGGCGGTATCCAGTTTGATGGCGGCCGCTCTTTCTAATCGAAGATTGTTGAAAATGCCTTCAAAATAGGTGTCAGGTGTCCGTGTTCAGGTGTCAACTAAACAGCTCCATGCTCAAAGCTGAAAGCTCAAAGGTTGTTGGGCAACGAAACTAAAGGCTGGGAAACTGGAAATCTCGATGAT
>JASFGZ010000457.1:0-4209 GCA_050123495.1 Desulfobacterales bacterium | reverse complement strand
CATCACCATGGATTAAAAGCGGCAGGACCCGGGCACCGCGCGTATCTCCGATTAGATCCTGCCGGGCACGACTAAATCCTTCCACCACAGGGTCAACCGCTTCGAGATGACTCGGATTGTTCATTAAAAAAATACGCAGCTGCTGATTGGCGGCAGTTTTAAGGTCGGCTAAATACCCATTATGATATTTTACATCCCCGGCGCCAACGAGTTCTTCGGGATTATAGCAGCTTTCAAACTCGCTGAATATACCTTCGTAAGGTCTTTGAAGTATGTTGGCCTGAACATTTAAGCGTCCCCGATGCGCCATGCCTAGAATGATTTCGCCAACGCCGCATTCAGCCACATGGTGAATTAAAAAATCCAATGCTGCAATCAGAGCATCGCCACCTTCCAAGGAAAAACGCGTCACACCGATGTATTTTTTATTCAAAAACAGCTCAAACGACGCCGACTTGACAAGGTTGTCCAATACACGCCGCTTTGCTTCCGGCTCCAAATCGGGCTTGTTACGATTCGGTTCCATGCGATCCAGCAACCAGCGGCGCTCGGAAGGGTCTTGCAGATGCATGAATTCCACACCGATGGAGTGGCAGTAAGTCTCTTTAAGCGCCTGAATAATTTCTTTTAGCGGGGCATGGCGGGATGCTGCAAATCGGCGGGTGAAAAATTCCCGATCCAGATCTTGCGGGGCTAAATTAAATGCCTCCAGGGCCAGCAGCGGATGCGCGGTGGGGCAGGCCGCCAGGGGATCCAGGCAGGCCAGCAGATGCCCGAGATCCCTGTAACGATAAATAAGCGACTCAACGCGTGATTGCCGCAACAGTTGTTCTTCATCGAAGCCTTCAGCGACTTCAGGCATCGTGGATGCGGCGAGCTCAAAGCCTTCGAAAAAAAAACGCCAGTCACGGGAAACGCTGGCTGGATCGGCTTTCCACCGTTTGTATTGCATATCGATAAACTCGGCATTCCAGGCGCTTGCGAGATCCATAATCGTATGACTTTCTTTGTTGCTTCAGCTTCTAAATGAATATCTAATGGGAAGGTGTTATCTGCGTTTATTCGCAAAGATTTCTGGAGCTATAATTTAAGATGAAGATCAGCACCCATTTCTCAGGAATCGATCATATGGAAAAGATATTTGAGTGTCAATTCCTATTTGATTTCCAAGCCGGGATGCATTCTCTGTAGCTATCTTATGCTCAAGATGCTATGCTATAAGTCGTCACAGTGACGATTTATCATTTGATTTATTGGCCTTTGCCGGAATACCCGGCTGCGACTCGCCGACTCGAGCGAGTTCGCAGAAGCCTTGCTGCGGGAATTTTCATTAAACCACAATCAATCAGGATTTCTATCAGGTATTACAGATGGTTGCATTCTCGGTACCCAAATCAGAATCTGAATTCAAAGAATGGTTGCTGGAGCTCGTGCGAACGCTGGATGCAATCGTTGCGCAAAAGGATCCATTGCTGAGAAATCATTCCAAACGCGTGGCAAACAACTGCGCCAATTTCTGCGAGGAATTTAAGCTTTTTCAAGCGGACGAAATTTTTAACCTTTATCTTGCCGGTTGGCTGCATGATGTGGGTTTAATTTTTTTCCCGGATACACTTCTCAGGAAACCTGAGGAGCGAACCGATGATGAAAAAGTCGAGTTGAGAAAACACCCCGTTGTTGGTGAAAAAATTCTTTCCAATCTGAGCACCTTTAAAGAGATGCTGCCTTTAATCCGACACCATCATGAAGCCATTGACGGCAGTGGGTACCCCGACGGCTTGAGCGGCGACGAAATTCCGCTGGGTGCCCGGATCATCTCTATTTTCAATAAGCTTGATGTCCTAATTTTCCCGTTTGCCAAATCGTCTGCTCTAACTACTGAAGAAGCCGTTGCTGAAATCAAAAAAGGTGGCGGCAAACAATTTGACAGCAACCTGATCGACCAGTTTGTTCAGTTTGTTGAATCAAACTCTGCTGAATCCGAAGATTTTCTGTTGAAAAAAGGTAATGCCCCCATCAAAGAAATATTTGCCAAGATTATTCAAGATTTTTCCGCCGGCAAGATTGCACCGCCGGTAATGCCCCAGGTCGTTCGTGATGTGCAGTCTGTAATCAAACGGACAGACTCAACGGCTGAAGACGTCGCCACCGTCATTGAGCGAGATCCGGTCATCTCGCTGCGGTTGCTAACGGTTGCCAATAGTCCGGTTTATCGCGGCGTCCAGGAAATTCGCAACGTCAAAGAGGCCATCCCGCGGATGGGCATGAAAGAAACCTTAAGCATTATCATCGCGATTGCCCATAAAAGCATATATGAAACCGATCGGGTTCAGTTCAGAATCTTCATGGATAAACTCTGGGTGCATTCACTGTCCTGCGCTTACGGTTCGAAGCGCATCGCCGAACATTTAAAGCTGAAGGATTCGGAAAAATTTTTCCTGATGGGCCTGGTCCATGATATCGGAAAGAGCGTGCTGCTGAAAGCCTTTTCAGAGATACCTCAGACAAAGAAGATTAATTTCGATCACATTCAGGCCAACATTCAACAGGGTCATCTGAGTATCGGCGGCGTGTTGCTAAAACGCTGGGGGTTTGATGATATCTTCATCAAAGTTGTCACGATGCATGAGGATCCTGAATTCAGCCCGGAAACCGAAAAAGAAATTCTGGTTGTCCATCTGGCCAACATGTTGTCACGGACCATCGGCTACAGCCTTTTTGAGGATGAAGTGGATTTCAACGAACTGGATTCGGCTAAATTGTTACAAATGGATGCTGCCACGTTAGGCCAGATCGGAGAAGACGTAAAAAGCATTATTCAGGACGTGGCTCATTTATTTTAGCCACTGATGGAAATGTCCGCGTATAAATTCTAAAACCAGATCTCACCTAAATTGTTCCGTAGCCATTCTGCCCCTCCTCGAAATACACTGAAGGCTTGTCATCCGTTAAAATTGCCTTATGTTAGTTTAATAATTTTTGTGCGACCGTTTGTTTTTTCAGACAGATCCGAAAGCACTATTCAAACATCAATCCAAACGGTCCGCAATTAGAATTCAGGTATTTGGAGGTTAACATGTTTGACAGACTCACACGATATTTAGTTGTCTTATTTATTTCGGGACTGATATTGAGTTTTTCTTTTACGCCCCTCTGGAGTCATGAAAAACCGAAAGGTCCGCCGCCGGCAAATGTATCCGTATCGGCGGTAAAAAACGGGATGGTTGCACCGCAGACGGAATTTATTGGTACCGTTTTTTATAAGGAAGTCTCCGACGTCGCCTCTGAACTGAGCGGTTTGGCTGAAGTGGTGCGTTTTGAAGAGGGACAACGAATCAAAAAAGGCCAGATCCTTATTGAACTGGGTTCGGATATATTGAAAAAACGGCTGCGGGCAAATTCAGCCACCTATGAACAATTCCTGTCGGAGCTTGAAATTGCAAGAATTGAACTAAAAAGAAGAGAAAAACTTTTTAAAACGAAATCGATCTCCGAACAAACCTATGACGAAAACCGGTATCGCGTAAAAGGGCTTGAAAAGCGCGCGCTCTCTCTTAAGGCTGAAGTCGAACGCATTGAGATTGAATTGCAGAAAAAGACAATCCGGGCCCCCTTCAGCGGCATTGTAATAAAGCGGCTGGTGGACCGGGGGGAGTGGCTCTCGGAAGGTGCCCCTGTGGCGGTTTTAGCGCAGGATGACGTGTTGGATATTGTGGCGGACGTGTCCGAAAAGTTTATTCCTTATGTGAGTGTCGGAATGCAGGTCAAATGCACCGTAAATGGCAGCGAATTTACAGGAACGGTTATTGCCGTTGTTCCCCGCGGCGATGTCGCTACTCGGACGTTTCCTGTAAAAATCCGAACACCGAATACCCTGGCACTAATCGAAGGTATGTCTGCCAGAGTTATCCTGCCGACCGGCAAGCATCTGAAAACGCTGGTGGTACCCCGAGATGCGGTGATTTCGGTATTCGGGCAGACCGTGGTGTATGCTGTCGACGATTCCAAAGCAAGGATGATCCCGGTCAAGGTCACTGGATATAAAGAATTGGTCGCCGGAATTGAGGCCCCGGGTCTTGCCGAAGGAATGCAGGTGGTTGTCGAAGGCAATGAGCGATTGCGTAACGGACAGATGGTATCTTTAATCGCGCAGAAAGATTAAAACCGAATAACACGTAACCATTATTGCCCAATTGATCTTTTCTCGCT
>JASFGZ010000456.1:0-4219 GCA_050123495.1 Desulfobacterales bacterium | reverse complement strand
ACCCCATTCCGACTGTTGAAGCAGTCTGGCCGGTATGATGATAACGATTTCTTCAACTGGAAGCGCAGCGGATATCGCGTGTTGGCCGAATTACCTTCATTGCAAATTCCTGATGCTGAGGGGATTCAAAGCAGACAGCTGCATTTAGTTTGAATGTAGGTGATTTTAAGACAATATAATCCTAATCCAACGGATTTGCAATATTGTGCTTGCAAAACGAGATCTTTTCTTTTCCCGTCACGGGGTGTATCAGTGTTGCGTGCCGCTGAAAAACACGCTATATTTTCATTTGATATACATATCCGGAGATTCAGTGGCTGGCAATTGGGTTTTCCAAACCGGGTGCTTCGCACCCGGTTCCACCCGCAACGAATGGGGCACTTCGCGCCCCTGTCTTTTCCCGCCTATGGCGGCAAAATCCAAGCCACCCGCTGTGCGGGTGGTCGTTGACTCAGGAACTTTAATTTGAAAGGAAAATAAAAATGGATTTTGAACGTTATTACCTTGATCTATTTGAGATGCTGAATTCCTGCTGCAAAAAAATTGCATCTGGGAATTATGATAAGTCCGATTCGGAACGATTATTTGAGCTTTCCAAAAAAGGTCGCTATCCAGCTATACTGGCAGAATTAGCCGAATCCTTTGGCATGATGCTGGTGAAAGTCGAGGCCAGGGAGTTTGAAAAGGCCCAGATGATCGAAGAACTCGAAGAAAACAAAACAAAGCTCGAAGATTATTCGCAAAAATTGGAAGCGACGATCGAAGAATATTGTCCCGAGCAATCCCCCACAGATTGATTAAAGGATATGTCACGTTTCACGCCTGTGCTTTCACTTTATATCGTATTTCTGTCCGCCTATCTTATGCTATCGGCGGACCGGGTTTGCGCGGCAGAGCTCTCAAATTCGCTGTTAGGTGCAGCTGAATTAGGTGAAATGGATAAAGTCAAAGGATTACTGAATCAGGGCATACCGGTAGATGCCAAAGACCGCGATGGCTGGACCCCGCTGATGAAAGCAACCTATGAAGGGCATCGGCAAATTGTAGAGGAATTGATTGCCAGAGGTGCGAGTGTGAATACTCAGGAAAATGCGGGTTGGACATCTCTAATGATGGCCGCCCAATTTGGTTTCAGCGACATCGTGAAAGTATTGTTGTCCAGCGAAGCAAGAGTAAATGTCAGAAACAATACAGGCGCCACCGCCTTAATGTTCGGTGCCATAAACGGGCACCAGAACATCGTTAAGGAACTGCTGGCTATCGGCGCTGATGTTAATGTAAAAGATAATAAAGGAAAAACCGCCTTAATGTTTGCAGCCGTCAATGGCTATGATGGTGTGGTTCAACAGTTAATTGCCTCGGGGGCTGACGTTAAGGCAAAAGATAGCTCCGGCGACACCTCATTGATTTTAGCAACAAAACAGGGACATGAAAAAGTAGTGCGCATGCTTCTGGCCAATTGTGCAGATGTCCGGGCGGTCGATAGCAAAGGTAAGACGGCCTCAAAATGGGCTGTCGAAAAAAAACACTCTCAAATATTCCAGCTGCTGGTAACCACGCCACCGTGTGACTGATGTTGCCGTAGATTAAATAAATATAGCAGTTATCAGACTTTCTGTCCGACTTTAACGGATAAGCTGCCGACTTGTGATTTACGGTGGCACCAAATGTTCTGGGGGTCATCTAATTTTTGGTCTTTGTTGCAGGAATCTTCATTTTTGAGATCTGAAAATATTTAAGATTAACAGAAGATATATGCAATAATTTGCGGTTGTCCCTTCATGGCCGAAATCCACAATTTAGCCGAAGTGTGGATTGCGCATGACTAATATGCAATCGCCGTCCATAATTTATCAGATAGTGTTTCTACTATACAGTGTGTTCATTAGATCAGGAAATTTTCTCGATTGGGAGGGTAACTTGCAGCAAAACTTAACACTGGTGATATAAAAGTAATATCTCAACAGAATTGGAGATTTTTTAACCTTGCGCAGTGTTCTCCGAAAAAATAAAAACCGAAGAATAATTCTGATAGAGGGCATTGAAAATTTCCTGAAGGCGCTAAGCACTAGTAGTCGAATTCCACCGCTTATCATAATTCAACGCCGGTTTGCTTTTCCTTTTGCACAGGCTGCCTGTATTGATTGTGGGCAGTGGAATGAACGACAACGTCCCGAATCTGAATGCCTTGGAGAATGCGTAGAGGCACATCAACGCCCGCTTTGCCAAGGGCCCAGACCTTTCGGTAAAAATCCGCCATCCCATGCACTTCCTGATTATTAACGGCAACAATAATATCACCAGTCTTGATTCCGGCCTTTTCAGAGGGACTGCCTGATACAACGCGTTCTACAAATAAGTGCCCGTATAATTCTTGCGTCCTAACACCGAGCCAAGGTCGTATCGGTAGCTTGGAACTGCCTGAAAGCTTCAAGTCGCTGAGAATCGGTTTCAACACCTCTATGGGCACGAACATATTTGTTGGCATTACTCCCAGATCCGCAATCGTAAGCTGAGAAAACAGATATCCGATGCCAACTAATTGGCCATTGCGATCAATAAGCGCGGCACCGCTGAATCGTTCAATCGGAGGCGCTGTAAATATAGCATTCTCCAGAAGATACTCCCAGGGACCGGCAAATTCTTTCCGGGCAACCACTCTGACCCCCTGGACTGCGTCCTTGTTCCCATAGCTTACAGCCAGAACCGGGTCTCCCTCCTTAACTCCTAATGAATTGCCCAGTGGCATGGGTGTCACTTGCAACGGCGAAGTTGCCCGCAGCAGACCAAAGCCGGTATTGCGGTCATAAGCGACAACAATTGCATTGACTGTTTTGCGATCTTTTCCGACTATTTCAATTGTCTCGGCCTCAATCGTCTGGAAACCGATGGTGAGAATATGTCCGGTTTTATCAATGACAACACCACTTGCCACCCGATTTGTTCCAAATCTTTCTGCTGTGCGGGCATTTTCCGGCACCGAGATTCGAACCTCAACAATAGCATCCAAGACTTTTTCCGCTCCTTGTTCCGCATGGACAGTAACCGGAAAGGTGGCTAAAATAACGAAGAGAATATTCAGGTAAATTTTTTTCATACCCCCCCCCTTTCGAGGGCAAATCATTAACGCGTCATGTTTTAAGTATTTTTCATATTAACGTTCCAACTCAATGGTGTGGTTGAACGCTTTGATTTTTGCGCGAATCCACTCATGAGATCATATATTTAGACGCGATTCAATTGGAACTTAATTATGACAACCACTATATATAATATTTAAGTGTGATAATCAAACCGATTGAATAATTGCCCTATTTTTCGGTAATTCGAAAAAATAAATCTCAAAGCGGATGGATTAGCTTTTCGCAGACGACTCCCGAAAATAAAAGATGTTGATACCAAAAACGATATGAATTTCAGTTAATATGATAAATAAGATATTCACAAATTTTTTGTTTTGGAACAACAAAAGCGTTGAAAAATACGGCTTCACAAAGTAATATCAACCGACGATTGAAAGCTCGGCAATTTTCCATTAGACAACGTGAATTAAGAAGCTTCTTCAGAAACCTCCATTCGTTGGTTTGCGGAGGTCCCAGCGTCGGACCCTCTGCAAACCCTAAGTTCAGACAACCAACTTTCTTAAAAGAAAATAATGCGATGATACCGAAAAGATGGTGTCTGGTTGCATCCGTGTTTATGGTGGCAAGCTTGGTGATAACGGCTCCGGTTGTTTGTGCGGAGTCTTTTCAGGCTTTTAGGCAAAAAAACGGGCTCCAGACCTATGTCCCGCCGGAGTGGTTTTTAAGTGGATACTTCATTGCCTGCGAAAAAAATCCAGGTTACGTTTTTGGGCCGGTTAAGGATTTTGTCGGGGCGCTTTTTGGCACAACCACCTGGTTGATCGAAGATATGGAACTAGAACGCCTCGAGGCGGCCGCTGCAACTGGAAAGAAAATCGAGTATTCGTTGTTTCTTGAAGCGGTTTCATCTGATCGCACGGAGTACTGGGTTTTCGTGGCGCTACCATATGAAAGCGCGCAGGCGTGGTACGAAGCGAGGCGGGCCTATCATGGAGGAAAGGCCGAGGGTTATTACGGGAAAACTCGAGGTGAGCTTGAACGCGCACTGAGCCAAGGGCTTAACATTAAGGCTGAGCTTCGTTTCTGGATAGAAAACGGAGAGACCAGCCTGCAGGCTCCCGAGGGTGTGATCATGG
>JASFGZ010000455.1:0-4227 GCA_050123495.1 Desulfobacterales bacterium | reverse complement strand
CTTGCCGTGGTGGATTGCATTTATTGCCGGACCTCTGGCGGCTGCTTTTGCCGGCTTGCTGATCGGTATGTTCTGTATTCGTCTGAACAGACTGTATTTTGGCATGCTCCAGATATCTTTGGGCTCACTGATCTGGGTCATCGCCTTTCGCTGGTACGCGCTGACCGGTGGCGATGACGGGATTCATGGGATACCGATCCCAGATTTTATTTCATCGACAACAAGTTCCTATTACTTTGTTCTCATAATACTGGGTATCTGTTTGGTCCTCCTGTATTTGATTTTGAAATCACCCTTCGGATCCACGCTGCAGGCCACCCGCGACAACCCGGAGCGCTGTGCCGCCGTGGGCATCAATGTCCGTCGCCACCAGCTGAAGACCATTGTCATTGCCACATTCTTCGGGGGTGTGGCCGGCGTTCTTTTTGTGGTGGTGGAAGGATCGATTTTCCCGGATCTGCTTTTCTGGGTATTGTCCCTTGAAATATTCATCATGTGTCTTCTGGGGGGTTGGTTTACCTTCGCCGGGCCCATTTTAGGCGCGACCATCATTGTGTCTCTGCGGACTTTTATCGGAACCTATACGGAATACTGGACCCTCATTTTGGGAGTCATTTTAATCTTACTGATTTTCTTCATTCCTGAAGGCATCATGGGATATAACTACCGACAGCTTTTTCGATCCCGGACCAAATTTGCAACCGAAAGCCAGACGGAATAAATAGAATGCTTCACGTTGAGAATTTAGATAAATCATTTGATGACTTTAAAGCGGTAAACGGCGCGCATCTAACCGTGGAAAAGGGGCAGCTGGTGGCGGTAATCGGACCCAACGGTGCCGGTAAAACCACATTGTTCAACCTGATTACCGGACAGCTGCAACCCGATAATGGAAAGATCCTTTTAAATGATGAGGATATCGGCAAATTGCCGCCGCATGTCATCTGCCGCAAAGGAATTGCCCGTTCATTTCAAATCGCCAATGTTTTCCACCGCCTCTCGGTGTTTCGCAATGTGCAGGTTTCGGTTCTTGCCCAGCAAAAACTCAGCCACAAACTGTTTCAGCCGGCAGCGCGCCTGGCGGTTGAAGAGACCCACCGGATTCTGGAAAGTGTCGGTCTTTCAGATAAAAAAACGAATGTGGCCGGCTCGCTGGCCCATGGGGACAAACGCATCCTGGAGATTGCCATCGCGCTTGGCAATGAGCCGGATTTGCTGATTTTAGATGAACCCACTGCCGGTATGTCTCCGGAGGAAACCACAACTACCATGGCACTAATTGGGCGCCTGGCCCGGGAGCAGGGCCTGACCATTTTATTCTGCGAACATGACATGCAGGTCGTTTTCGGCACGGCCCAGAGCATTATGGTAATGCAGGCGGGGCGCACGATCGTCCAGGACGAACCGGAAATCGTGCGGCAAAACCGTGAAGTCCAGCAGGCCTACCTGGGAGCGGATGATGCTTGAGGTTCAAGGGATTCACACCTATTACGGCTTAAGCCATATTCTATTCGACGTCTCTTTAAAAGTAAAAAAGGGGCAGGTCGTCTGCCTGCTGGGGCGCAACGGCGCCGGCAAGACCACCACGTTTCGAAGCATCATGGGCTTAAATCCGCCCTCGCAAGGACAAATCCGGTTTAATGAAGCCGATGTAACCGGCACTCCGCCCTATCAACTGGTGCGCAGAGGAATGGGCTGGGTCCCGGATGATCGTCGGATTTTTGCCGATCTCACTGTAAGTGAAAACCTCGAAATTGCCGAACGCGAGGGAGCCAAAGGCGAAAAATGGGATAAACAAAAAGTCTACGATCTGTTTCCGGCCTTAAAAACTCTGGATGGCCGCAGGGGGGGACTTCTCAGCGGCGGTGAACAAAAGATGCTGGCCATCGGGCGCGCCTTGATGACCAATCCGCAATTTCTCTTATTGGATGAGCCCACCGAAGGGCTGGCACCCGTGCTGGTAAAATCCCTGGGAGAGCGCATCAAAACACTCAAAGAGGTCGGTCTGACAGTTTTACTCGCGGAACAAAATGTAAAATTTACGTTAACACTAAGCGATTATGGCTATATCATTGATAACGGACGCATTCGCTATCAGGGACCGGTTGATGAACTGATCGACAATCCGGAAGTCAAACGTATCTGCGGCATTTAGAAAGTGGCCTAAACAATGAAAGAAAAAGAAGTATTCCAAACCGATAAGGCGGCGGTGACGGGCGCACCGTATTCCCAGGCCATCATCCACAACGGCATCATTTATGTATCCGGTCTGGGAGCAGTCGATCCGCAGACAAATGAAATTAAATTGGGCACCATCGAAGAAGAAGCCGAGCTGGCGCTTGAAAACCTGCGCATCATTCTGGAAGAAGCCGGTTCATCTCTGGATAATGCGCTGACGGTGACGGTTTATCTGCTCGACATCGAAGAGTTCGCCCGCTTTAATGAAGTCTATAAAAAATATTTCAAGGAAAACCGCCCGGCACGAACGTGCATTCAGGCGGGTCGTCTTCCTTTCGGTACCAGGGTAGAGATTACAACCACGGCATGTGTTTAGAAGTGATTTCAAAACCCCATCTAGTGTCCGATGGATGCGTTGCAAACCGACTCAAAATGCTCACATACTAACGTGTATGCTGCGCTTTTGACTCGGCTTGCGCCTTGCCTTCGAACACAATCTGAGGTTTTGAAATCACTTCAAGCGTAATTATTTCGGTGGCGGTTGCTTTTCAGAATCGGAAGCAATCGGACGTTTTTCAGCACTTGAAGTCTCTGGCTTGCCGTCTGACGCGGAAGCCGCCACTGCGGGCAAAACATCTTTAAATGCCAGAGCATATATATCCCACACCGTCACAAATAGCGCCGCAATAATCGGTCCGATGATGACCCCCACCACACCGAACATGATAATGCCACCCAGGGTCCCAAAGAGAATCATCAGCTCGTGCATCTGGGTGTCCCTGCCGACCAGAATAGGTCGCAGCAGATTATCGATGCTGCCGACCACCGCCGCACAAAACACCCCCAGCCCGATGGCCTTGGCAAAATGACCGGTTGCCGCCAGGATAATCACCGCCGGTCCCCACACCAGAGCGGAGCCAATGCCGGGGATGAATGACAGCACCGCCATGATGGCGCCCCAGAATACGGCACTGTGAATCCCCACCACGGCAAAAGCCGCTCCGGCGAGCACGCCCTGTAAAAGACCAATCACCGCGGTACCTTTGAGCGTGGCACGGGTCACCGAAGTGAATTTATCCAACATGCGGCGCTCATCTTCGTCCTCCAGCGGCAGATAATAGAGAATTTTATCAATCAATTTATTACCGTCCATCAGAAAAAAGAACATGGTGTACAGCATGATAAACAGCATAAAAAGGAAATTAACCGTACCCAATGTAACCGAGGAAAGACGATTGATCAGAAACCCGCTAAGTCCTCCCACCATTTCTCCGGCTTTCTTTAAAATTAAATTGCGATAAGGTTCAATCCGATCATAAAAGGGTAAGGATTTAAGCGCATTGGTGATGGCATCCGGTTCCGCTAGCTGCTGTCCCACCCAGGGCTTGACGGCTTCACCGACTTTAATCGCCTGAGCCGTTACGATCCCCAACAACCCGCCCAACGGTAAAACCACAACGAAGATAATCAGGAGGAGGGTCGCTATGGAGGCCAGGCTGCGACGACCTTTGAACCAACGTTCAAAACGGCGATACAAAGGATAGGACAGGGCCGAGAAAATGCCGGCCAAAAAAATAGCCATCAGAAACTGACTGATCATTGACAAAAAGAGCGCCGAGATAAAAAACACTAACAATAACAATACCCATTTATTGATTGCTTCTTTGTTCATTGCGAGCCACCACTGTTTACTTTGCATCATTTATTTTTGCATTTAGCTTACTTTCCTAAATCGGCATGTCAAAATTATCAAATTCAACATATCAATTTTCCTTTAATATTGCCACAACGACATTAAAGGGGTCACATCTTAATTATTAATTATTGACATCTGTACTTCCTTTGCCTATAAAATAGTCAAATTACAATAAAGAACTAGCTGGAGACTATCAGAAATGGCCAGACCATTGCGTGTTGAATATTCTGGTGCTGTCTATCACATCATTAACCGTGGCAACGCCGGCGAAAACCTGTATCGAAGTTCAAGAGATAGAGAAAAATTTTTGTCTTATCTCGAGAAAGCCGTAGAACGATTTTCTATTAAAGTAC
>JASFGZ010000454.1:0-4240 GCA_050123495.1 Desulfobacterales bacterium | reverse complement strand
ATCTGCAGAACCTCATTATCGAAAGCACTTCGTACGCTGCTGACCTGTTCACGGGATCTTACTTTGTACACGATGTCCAGTGGCGAAAGAAAATAGTGGAAAAATTTGGTTTCACCGTGACATCGCTGTCTGCGGCAGAGCAGCAGAAAATGTACCAATACTCGATGGCGGTTCTCGATAAATACTCTAAAAAAGACCCCACTTTTGCCGAAGCCACAAAAATATTAAAGACCTACATGAAGGATCTCGGGCTCTTAAAATAGTATCCGCATTACCAGAGCCGGAGCTAAAAAGGTCCAAAAAGTAAAGGTAGAGACATCGTCTCTACCTTTACCTTATTGTAACATTAACATAATAGAGGGAATAATGAAGCGGTTGCTCAAAATCATTGACAGTATCAGTGATTGGTCAGGTAAGCTTTTTGCTTATCTGCTATGGCCCGGTGTGGCGGTATTGGTATACGAGGTTGTGGCAAGGTACGTATTCAATGCCCCGACGATATGGGCGCACGGGATGACGCAACGCATCTTCGCTGTTTACTACTTCATCTGTGGTGCATACATCAGTCTTACCCGGTCACATATCAATATGGACATAATTTACAATCGCTTCACTCCAAGAAAAAAGGCAGTTCTGGACATCATTAGCTTTTTCTTCTTCTTTGCTTTCTGTGGTGTCCTGCTATGGTATGGATCGCAATATGGTTTGAAATCCGCATTGCGATTGGAACCATGCAACACCCCCTTTCGTGCTCCCCTTTACCCTATTAAGCTTATGATCCCTATAGGGGCTTTGCTGATCATACTTCAGGAACTGGCTCAATTGTGGCGCAACATCTACATCGCTATCAAAGGGAAATCGTATGAGCATTGAAATCGTAACCCTTGTAATGTTTGGCGGCCTCATCGTGTGCCTCCTGCTGGGTATTCCTCTCGCCTGGAGCCTGGGGGGCGTTGCGGTAATCGTTTGTTATTTAAAGTGGGGTCTCGGCGGCTTGATGCTAATCGTTTACAATACATTCGGCTGCATGTGGAGCATCGTTCTCGTCGCCATTCCCCTGTTTATGTCCATGGGAATTCTGTTGGAGCGTGCGGGCATCGCCGAAGCCCTTTTCGAGACAATCCACCGCTGGTCAGGTCGTTTAAGAGGGGGTATTGCCATGGGGGTTGTGGTCATCTGCGTGATCTTTGCGGCCATGACCGGTGTGAGCGCTGCGGCCACGCTGACGATGGGACTGATAGCGCTTCCCGCGATGCTCAGGCGCGGTTATGGCAAAAGCATTGCATTGGGCAGCATCGCCGGACCCGGGACGCTTGGGATTCTAATTCCCCCCAGCATTATCAGCATTTTGCTTGCGATCGTCGGCAACATTTCAGTGGGTAAGCTGTTTATGGCCGGGATCGGGCCTGGTATTCTCCTTGCCGGCCTTTTTATTGCCTACATCGGCATCAGGGGCTGGATCAATCCGAAGTTGTGCCCCCCTCATCCCGAAAAGTTTACAACCAAAGAAAAGATCGTTTCCCTCAAAACGGTGATCTTGCCTCTGTTGATTATCTTGGCTGTCCTGGGCTCGATTTTCTTCGGTATCGCCACCCCGACTGAAGCCGGTTCGCTGGGTGTGGTGGCTGTTCTCATAACCGTCCTCATCCACCGCCGGTTTACCTGGAAACTTATGAGGGAAACAACGATCGAAACCTTCAGAATAACCGGTCTAACCATGTGGATTTTCTACGGGGCCATGTGCTTCAGTGCCGTTTACGCAAGAGCCGGCGGTGCCGTCTTCTTGAGCGATTTAATCATGGGACTCGGAATGAATCGTTGGCTCATACTCATTACGATGATGGCGATTTCCTTCTTACTCGGAATGTTTGTCGACCCCTTCGCCATTATTTTCATCCTGGCCCCGATCTGTTTCCCAATCGTTAAGAATCTGGGCTTCGACCCGGTATGGTTCGGGATCCTCTTCGTCATCAATATGCAGATGGGTTACGTTACACCCCCCTTTGGCTACCAGCTATTCTATCTGAAATCGGTTGCGCCCGAGGGCATAACGACGGCAGACATCTACAGGTCGATATTTCCATTCCTCGCAGTTTTGGTCGTCGGAATGGCCCTTATTATGATATTTCCTCAGATCGCCCTGTGGCTTCCCGAGTTGATGATGAAGCTGACAGAGTGAAAAGCCACACGCTATCTCAAAAAGGTGAAAACCAATGGAAGTATTGGAGGCCATCCGTACACGACGGTCCATAAGAAAATACAAACAGACCCCGGTCCCGATGGAAGATATTCGTCTTATTGTGGAGGCAGCCACATGGGCCCCTTCGGGCTACAATCAACAACCCTGGAAATTTATTGTGTTGCAGAATCAGCAAATAAAAGTTCGAATGGTTGAAGAAGTTCAAAAGAAACTTGTTGAAATAAGCAAATGGCCTGGAACTGAAGCGAAACAGGATTGGCTCAGGTCATTGCCGCCGGGGTATACGGTTTTTAAGGAAGCCCCCGTAACTATTGCCGTATTGAACCGCGAGTATGCCGGCCCGATTGATAAAATAATTCACAAACAAAACTTTTCTTTTGAGGAAAGGTATCAACTGAGAGCTGTTCCGTGGCTCCAGAGTGTGGCGACGGCAATTCAAAATATGCTTCTGGCCGCGACTTCGTTGGGATATGGCTCCTGCTATAATACGGGGTGTTTGATCGCCAGAGAAGGTATCCAGAAGGTTCTTGGGATTGAACCCCCGTGGATGCTTATCGCCCTTGTGCCTATTGGCATTCCCGCCCATCATCCCCGCGCCCCGAAACGCAAACCGTTAGAGACAGTAATGGAAGTTCGCTGATAAACCTCAGAAGATATCTGCTCTATATAAGCTCGTGGTATTTAATTTAACTTCAGCGGTTTCGGGAAATTGGACACTTTAAAAGCGGTCCTGGATTTCAACACATGTCCGGACAGTTCGCGACCAGCCAGTTTTTGTGCGAATTTGACCGCATCGGCGATTGCATCAAGGCTTATACCGGTATTTACGCCAATTTCCTGAAATAGATATACCAGATCTTCTGTTGGAATATTCCAGGAACCAACCTCCATTTTGGGGGCTCCAAAAGGGGGCCCGCTTAATCCGCCGATGGCTGTATCAAAAATGCGAATTCCTGCCTCATAGGCGGCCAAACAGTTTACAAGCCCCAATCCTCTGGTGTTATGAAAATGAACCGCCAGGTTTACGTCCAGATCCAGGTCTATCAATGCGGCAATCGTTTCTTTGACCTGTTTTGGATTGGCCATGCCGGGACTGTCGACAAGCGAAATTTCGTTTACCCCCATAAAAGCCAGTTTCGTTACAAGTTCGACAAGATCCTTGATTGGGACCCTGCCCTCATACTGACAGTAAAATGCGGCAAGGAGATAAACCCTGATCGTTTTGCCTTTTTCCAAGCAGGCCTGGAATATCGCCGGAAGGGTTTTGAAAAGGGTTTCTTTGATACTGATGCCCATGACGGCCCGGTTAAACGATTCGCACCCTGCGACCAGGGTTCCTATTTCGTCGACATTGGTGTTTAGGGCGCGGCGGCAGGCAATTTCATTGGGAGCCAGACCGATGATGGTGACCTCAGGTTTTTTATCGAGGGCATCGATGACTACTTCCGCATCGGCAAATTCGGGCCTGATCCGCGGATGCGTAAAGGCCACACAGTCAATCTTGCTCAAACCGCTTTGCATCAGTCTTTTTGCCAGCGCGACTTTTTCCGGCGTGCCGATTTCGGGAATCGCAACCGGGCCGTCCCTGGGGCTGGTATCTACAATTGTGACATCCGCCATTGTTTTATCATCTTCTAAAGGGGTCGACTCACCCTTTTGGCTCTATGTTTTAAAAAAGTTCACTGTTCGCTCTGACACCTCTCAGAGTTTCTGATAATAATGATAATCTAATGAGACACATAAAACTGACATGGCTTAAACTTTTTTAATCCCGTTTTTTTGATTTCCTAATCCATCAAGCTGGGAAGCCATAGAACCAGCTGAGGGAAAATCGAAAGCAGACCCAAACTAGTGATTAATATCAAAAGAAATGGGACTGTAGAACGAATAATGTCTGCCATGGATATATTTTCAGGAACCACAGCTTTCATGTAAAACAGGTTGAAACCAAAAGGCGGCGTGATATAACCCACCTCCAGACAGATGACAAAGATGATTCCGAACCAAATGGGGTCAAATTGCAACGCAGTCATTACTTCA
>JASFGZ010000453.1:0-4242 GCA_050123495.1 Desulfobacterales bacterium | reverse complement strand
TTTAATGCGCCGGGCTGGCCGGGGAAAGCTGGCCGAGATTCTCGGCAAAGATCTTGTTTCAGTTGACAGGTTCTTTAGGACACTTACCGCCGGAAAATCCCTTGAAGATCTCGCCGCATCCTATACCCCTGAAATCCGTTCTGCGTTGCAGGCTTATGCTGACGGCGTCAACTATTTTATCAAGCATCATAAGGGGCCGCTTCCGATAGAATTTACCATCTTGCGATATGTGCCCGAACCCTGGCAGACCTCCGATGGTGTGGCCGTCCATTACGTCCTGGCGATAGATCTTAACACTGCCTTTGGCGTTGAAATGCTGCATGCTGCTGTTATCGAAAAGATTGGAGAAGAGATGGCCCAGGAGATCTTCCCGGATTATGCAGACGGATATCCGACGATTATCCCGCAGGGTTCAGCCGCGCTGGGTTTTCTTAAAACGCTGAATCTGGCCAGGGAGGTCCGCGGTACCGAAGGCGGCGGTGTCAGCAATTCCTGGGTTGTCTCCGGAAAGAAGTCGGTGACCGGCAAGCCGATCCTTGCCAACGATCCCCATCTGGGCCACAGGGTGCCCGGCATCTGGTATGAGGCTCACATGGTAACGCCGTCGATGAATGTCTCCGGCGCAGTGCTGCCTGGAATACCTTGCATCGTTATAGGTGCCAATGAGCATGTGGCCTGGGGATTCACCAACGTCATGGCGGACGATGTGGATTTCTACATCGAGAAGATAAACCCCGGCAATGCCGATCAGTATGCGTATATGGGGCGTTGGGAAGACATGCAGATTAAAAAAGAAGTCATAAAGGTCAAAGGTGCCGATGATGTTACCTTCAAGGTGCGGCTGACCCGACACGGTCCGATCGTCGATGAGATCAACCATTATAAGGAGCCAAAAAACACGGCCCTTGCCATGCGATGGACAGCTTATGAAACGCTTCAGGGCCTTCCGTTTATAGAGCTCAACGCTGCCAAAAGTGTTGATGATATCGAAAAAGCGGCAGCCATTTTTAAATGCCCCGGTCAAAACTGGGTGTATGCCGATGATAAGGGCAACATCGGTTACTGGGCGGCTGTCGCAATCCCAATTCGAGACGGGTTTTCCGGGGCGCTTCCGGTTCCCGGCTGGGACGGCAAACATGAGTGGAAAGGCTATGTTCCTACCGGGCAGCAGCCGCATTTTAGAAATCCAGACCGGGGATGGATCGCTACTGCCAATAACAAGCATGCCGGCGATGATTACCCTTATCCGATATCTCACTATTATGCCATGCCGGATCGATTTGTGCGTATAAAGGAGATGATCACCGCCAAGCAGAAGCTCGACACCCGGGACTTTGCCAAAATGCAGGCGGATTTCTATGTCGTGCTTGCCAGAGAGTGGGTCCCCATAATGCTGGAAGCGCTATCCGGAAAACAGTTTTCAGAAAAGGAAAAAAAGGCTGTCGCTGCCTTAAGGAGCTGGAATTTTGAAGCCGGCCTCGAAGACATCGCGCCCACTGTGTTTCATGCAATCGTCAATGAAATGGTTAAAACAATATTCCGAAAAAGGCTCGGAGAAGATCTTTATGGTCAATACCTCAAAAATAAGTATGTGGTATTTAACGCAATGCGAAATCTGATGTCCGCGGGCCAGAGCCTCTGGTTCGACATTCCGGATACTGCTGAAAAGGAAGGCATCAAGGATCTCATCGACAAAAGCTTCACCCAAGCCGTCGCCTATCTTGATAAAAAAATGGGTTCAAATGTTGATGATTGGAAGTGGGGCAAACTTCACACCCTTACCATTTATCACCCTTTTGGCAAGAATTCGTCTCTGATGGGCTTCTTTATGAACATCGGGCCGTGCCCTATGGGCGGGAGTCTTGCCACCGTAAATCCTCAGCCTTACAAACTATCTGACCCCTGGGAAGGATACCACGGCGCCTCGCTGCGGTATATTGTCGATTTTGCCGATCGGAAAAATTCGCGCCGGGTCATACCGGCGGGAATTTCGGGGAACTTTATGAGCCCGCATTATGACGACCAGGCCGAACTCTGGCGTACGGGAAAATACAGGCCGTTTGTGTTGGATCGTAAAAGCGTCGAGGCGGATGCGCACTACACACTGAAAATGCTGCCTGGATAAGAAGTTTCTTTAGATCAATCCCTTCTTTGTTGCTAATTGTTCGATCTCCTGAACAGACATGCGATCCAATTGTTCAACCGAGATGCCCAACTCAGCTGCCGCCGATTGCTTTAATGGCTTTGCTTTCGAGCTGTTTAAGAATTCGTTTGATTTGGCATAAGCGGCATCTAATTTATCTTTCTGATCGGCTGGTTTATCTGTCTCTGTTTTGCCGCCTTTTCTTTTTGAATACCAGAGCAAAAGATTCAGCGCGACGACCACCACGCCCAGTATAAGTAATAAAAGTTTCATTTTTTAACCATCCCTTATGACTTATTGGCACTTATTACGAATACTTTAGCACGGTATCGAGATGCCAATTTTCAGATGGTGAATCTACCCGTGGAGAAAACCTGGAGATGCGGTTGATTAAATGGAGCTGAGATAATATGGTGGCGGCAATGATCAAAAAAGAAACAGAAGATTCTCGAATCCCACAATCTGTACTTTTTATAAACAGTGACGGAAAGTAAAAATGAATTTATCATTCGACGACGTGCAATATGAGCTCCGTTCAGGAATTGTCGAGCTCCGCTCCGGGCATCCTGACCTTGCGTTGTTGCCTGCGGCCGGATTGATGCAGGCCACTCAGGTTGTGCTTGAGCGCGAGGCGCCGCAAGCCTTATCATACGGCGCTGAGCAAGGGCCTGATTGTTTGATTAAGCAGATGAGTAAGTGGTTGGAGCGTATAGAGGGTACAAGCCCTCCCCCGGAGCAAATGATGATTACCGCAGGCGCTTCGCAAGCTCTGGATATGCTTTGTTTGCTGTTGACGCAGCCCGGTGATATCGCTTTGGTGCAGTCTCCGACATATCATCTGGCGTTGCGCGTGCTGCGCGATCACAATCTGAAGCTATTACCGGTTCCAAGTGACCGTGCGGGCCTGCAGGTCGATGCCCTGGAAGAGACGCTAAATTCGCTCCACGGCCAGGAAAAACATCCACGCCTTCTCTACCTGGTGTCGACCTTCAACAATCCGACCGGTATTACGCTGGACACTGAGCGTCGGAGAGCACTGGCCGAGCTGGCACGGCAATATGATTTGATCGTTGTGGAGGATGATGTGTATTATCAACTGTGGTATGACCATCCGCCGCCGCCATCGATTTACGATCTATCAATGTCTGCTTCGGTCATACGATTGGGATCTTTTTCCAAGATTCTGGCGCCGGGACTGCGCCTGGGGTGGATGGTGGCCTCTCCCCAAATCGTGCAGCGATTTATTCAAAGCGGTGTCCTGGATAGCGGAGGCGGCCTGGGGCATTTTACAGCTCATGTTGTAGCCGCCTTCATTGAGCTGGGATTACTGGATCCCCACATCGCGACATTGCGCGCCAAATATTTAGAGCGACGCAATTTGCTACTAGATGCCCTCACGGATCATTTGCCCGAAGATTGTCATTGGATGAAACCGCATGGAGGGTTTTATGTCTGGTTGCGGTTACCAGAAGGGATAAATAGCGCTGCGTTTTTGCGAACCGCAGAAGATGCGGGTGTGTCATATATACCGGGCGTCAAGTTCTTTGCTCAAGGTGGCGGTGAGAACCTCTGTCGCCTAAACTTTACCATGGTATCTCTCAATGAGTTGGAAGAAGGCGCCTACCGGCTGGGTTCAGCATTGAGCAAGTATCGGTAGTAAAACAATTGCAGATTTCAGATTGTGGATTGCGGATTGAAATATCAAATATGTCGTACGCTCAAAATCCGAAATCCGCAATCCGAAATCTTAAGTGCTCCAGGGCCCATACTTTCAAGAAATTGTGGCATCCTTCGATGGTGTTATTTCTGTAAACTATCGAACCAGGTCCTATCTGCCAGAACGACGGAAGTTTCGACCTGCCTTACAGAAATCGACCAGTATTTCTCGAGTAACCGATCCTTTTGGTGGGGAGGCACTCGGTTGAAGCCATTTTTTTCATAAAACCGAATCGCCCATGCCGCATCCGCCCAGGTGCCGATGAGCATCGGGCGATCGGTCTGCCGGCAAAGCTCGGCTAATAGTTGTTTTCCAATGCCCCGGTGTTGTTGTGCAGGCCGTACATAGGCATGCCGAATAAGAGTGACGTCTTGAATAGGCT
>JASFGZ010000452.1:0-4277 GCA_050123495.1 Desulfobacterales bacterium | reverse complement strand
TCTCTTCTACCTTCTCCAGCGGGTATTCATTGACCCGCTTCACAAAGGGTTCCCATCCGTGCACATAATCTTCTACAAACTCCCTGTCATAGATTTCTTCATTCACAATCACATTAAGAATTCCCAGGGCCAGCGCGGCATCCGTTCCTGGTCTGAGCTTTAGCCAAACATCGGCGCGGGCGGCAATGCGTGTCAGCCGCGGATCAACCGCGATAAGTTTCGCGCCTTTATCCAGACTGGCCGAAAAAGGTTCGCCCTTGTAACAATCCGGGTTGCTGATCACCAGATTGTTACCCCAAACCATGATGCACTTGGGGTGGTTCTCATAATCCACAATGGGGTTGGTTCCGCAGGTAATAATACTGGTGGCAATTCGCGGGCCGTAACAAAAGTGGCCTGCGGTCAGAACGTTGGGGCTTCCCAATAGGTTGGCAAAACGATAAATGACCGCTTCGTTCTCCCTGCCGGTCCCGTAACCCATCACAATAGATTCAGCCCCAAATTCGGCCTTATAATCAAGAATTCTTTCGGCGATATGATCCAGTGCCTCATCCCATGAAATTCGCTCCCATTTGCCGCTTCCCTTGGGTCCGACTCTTCGAACCGGATAAGTCAACCGATCCGGGTGATATACCAGCTGTGCAGATGCAAGCCCCTTGGAGCAAAGCGTACCGTGATTGATGGGACAATCCGGATCACCGGCGATCTTGGCAACTTTACCGTTCCTGGTATAGACCAGAACACCGCAGCCGCCATGACACATCCGACAGTGGCTTTTGACAACCTTATCAAATCCATAGGTTTCCATCTCTTTTTCAATATTTGAATATCGAAATTCAGCCATGGTATTTCTCTGGTTCACCGTTCAGGGTTCCGGGATAAAAGTTTCAACATTCGTATATTAATTTTAAGATAAATCATTTGGGATTAATTGGCTTGATTGCTTTAATTCGTTCAATGGGTTCGGTTTGATCCAACCAATTCAACCAATAATCCAAATTAAACCAATCTAACAAGACTTTGAACCTCTGAACCTTTGAACCGTGAACATAGAAGTAAAATCAGATCTTTAGAATAGGTCCCAAAAGCTGTCAAGGGCTTTTTAATTTCCGCACAGAGCATATTTTATCGGAAATCATTAAAAAAGCTTGCTAAAATGAAGCCGGTTATTTTAAAAACGTTCTATTTTAAACAAAAACAACGCTCATTTTACGCAGAAAGGATAGGTTTAATGACAAAACATATCGGAATCGTCGCCTGCAGTGCCGAAGGGGCTGCGCTTTGTTATCGAACCATTTGCACCGAAGCACCATCTAAAATGGGTGAGCACATGCATCCTGAGGTCACGATGCATACGCACGCTTTAGGAGAATACATGATCGCTATTCGTGAGGGGGATTGGGAAAGCGTTGCGAATCTCATGCTTTCTTCGACTCAAAAAGTTTCTCAAATCGGAGCCGAATTTGCGATCTGTCCGGACAACACCATTCATCAGGCATTTGAATTCGTAAAACAGAAGTCGCCCATACCCTGGCTTCATATTGCAGAGGCGGTCGCTATAAAGGCCCAGGAAGAGGGTTTTAAGCAATTGGCGATTTTAGGAACAAAATACCTTATGGGCGGACCGGTCTACCCTGGCACACTAAAAAAATTTAACATCACCAGCCAGATACCGGACGAAAAAGACCGCGAGCGAATCGACAATATTATTTTTACTGAACTTGTCAATGGTGTCTTCACCGAAAATTCGAGACTTTATTTTAATGAAGTCATTCAAAAATTGAAAAACAAGGGCTGTGATGCAGCCGTGTTGGGTTGTACGGAGATCCCGTTAATTGTTGATCCCAGAGATTGTCCCCTGCCGGTGTTGGATTCGACTCGATTGCTGGCTCGCGCCGCTATCATAGAAGCTTTGGCATAATATCATTGCACAAACGCAAGCAGAAGGAGGAAGATTGGGTATCAATAAAGGGGGGATACGTTCATGAAGCATTCCATTTCAAAAAGCAAACGGATTTGGGTAATGGGCGCCTGTGTTCTCTGGTCATTCCTGGGTTGTGAGTCCACTTATTATAAAACCATGGAAACGATGGGGTACCATAAGCGCGACATCATGGTCGACCGGGTTCAGGATGCCCGCGATGCCCAGGAAGAAGCCAAAGAACAGTTTGAATCGGCTCTGGAAAAGTTCAGCAGGGTATTGGGCTTTAAAGGCGGAGACCTGGAAGAAAAATATGAACAGTTAAAAGCAGAATATGAAGAGAGTGACGCCAAAGCCTCTGCTGTCCGCCATAGAATTGCCGCGGTTGAAGATGTGGCGGAAGATCTGTTCGTGGAATGGGAAGAAGAGCTAAATCAGTATACCAGCAGCAGCTTGAAACGATCGAGTGCACGCAAATTAAGGGATACCCAAAAAAAATATGCTCAGCTGATCGGTGCAATGAAACGCGCTGAAAGAAAAATAGATCCCGTCCTGGCCGCTTTCCAGGATCAGGTATTGTACCTGAAACATAATCTGAATGCCCAGGCCATCGCCTCTTTGCAAAGTGAACTGGCTTCGATTGAAACCGACGTCGCCAAACTGATAAAGGAAATGGAAGCATCGATCAAGGAAGCGGATGCGTTCATCAGCTCCATGGAAAATAGCTAGAACCCATCTCAAAAGAAAGTGATCTAAAGTGACTAAAGTTGAGGAATTCTGTTCGTCGAGAGCCTCTGGGTCGAACGATCCATTTTATTAAAAAAGATGGTGCATAGCGACTCCTTAACTTTAGGCACTTTAGCTCATTTTAGTGTATTTTAGGCACTTTTTAAAAGGGAAGAAAATGAAGACCGGTTTGATACTTGTTGATATTCAGAATGATTATTTTGAAGGTGGCCGCATGCAACTCTTCGGTATGGAAGCCGCTAGCACCAAGGCAAATAAATTGCTGGCGTTTTTTCGTAACCACCGGTGGCCGACGTTTCACATTCAGCACCTATCAGTCGGAAAAGGAGCCAGTTTTTTTCTGCCGGATACAAAGGGAGTTAAAATTCATGACAGCGTTAAACCCCAGTCGGATGAGCTTGTCGTACAAAAACACTATCCCAACAGCTTTCGAGAAACATCTCTTTTAAATGCGCTCAAGAAAACCGGCGTTGACAGGGTCGTCATCTGCGGGGCAATGAGCCATATGTGCATTGATGCAACCACACGAGCTGCCGTTGATTTGGGATTTGAATGTACGGTTATACACGACGGCTGTGCAACCAGGAATCTCGAGTTTGGCGGAAAAAAGGTTTCGGCTGACGATGTCCATGCATCTTTTATGGCCGCCTTAGACGCTGCCTATGCTAAGGTGTTAAACTTCAAGGAATTTATGTCGAAATTTAAAAATGATGAATGAATTTAAAAAATGTACTTTTTGCGGCCATCGCTGGCAATCGCGTAAAGATTTTCTGGAAGATGCCTCAACGGAAATGGTTGGTTATCAGGTAAATTTTGACAATTTGCATCTGGGTTTTTTTCTGTTCAATCATTTAGACTGCGGAACGACAATCGGTATTCCTGCCGGTGTATTCAAAGATCTTTACAATGGTCCTGTATATTCGGAACGACTTCAAGATACCGAACAGTGTCCGGAGTACTGTCTGCATGAAAACCAGCTGGAACCCTGTCCGGTAAAATGCGAATGTGCCTATGTCAGAGAAGTAATGCAGACAGTCCGAAATTGGCAAAAAAATGTTTGAATTCTTGAGTGCCGGAATTCTCCTGGGCCTGGCGGCGGGATTTACACCCGGACCGCTCCTGGTGCTGGTTATATCAGAATGCCTGAGACATGACATCAAAGCGGGGATAAAGGTATCCATCGCACCGCTAATAACGGATATACCCATTATTTTAGTTTCACTGTTGGTCCTCAACAGACTGGCTAATTTCAAGATTATACTCGGCTGCATCTCGATTTTCGGGGGTTTGTTTATACTTTATTTGGGTTATGAATGCCTTAAAACAAAGGGCATGGAGTCAGCGACCATCCGCGCAGCGGGTGGTTTGGATTTCAACACCGAAGGCGTTAAAAGACAGGGGCGCGAGGCGCTCCAATCGTTGTGGAGGAAACCGGGTACTTCGCAACCGGCTTGGAAAACCCCATTAAATTTAGCTTCACACAGCTCAAATTCTTTCAGAAAAGGCATCATAACCAATGCATTAAATCCACACCCTTACATATTTTATATGACTGTCGGCGCACCCATCATTTTTAAGAGCATAAATCGAAATATCTTTTCTACGGTAT
>JASFGZ010000451.1:0-4295 GCA_050123495.1 Desulfobacterales bacterium | reverse complement strand
GATCAGGTCAACGACACCGGTGCCCGCATTCTGGCCACCGCATGTGAGAACTGTCACGCCCAGCTAAACGATTTAAATACGCATTACGAAATGGGTGTGGAGGTTAAGTTTTTGAGTTCCATGATTGCCGATGCTTTGATACAGGACGTACAGGAGGTACAGCCCTAAAATATCCGTTTTTAAATTCCAAAGCCCGGGATATGAGAGCATTTCATCAAGGGCTGTTTTGGGCACATGTCGATAAAAAATTAGATCACATCTCTTTAAAACCGGAACAAAGAAAAGAAATCGAATTGAAAATTTTAGAAACCGTTCCAAGGCCCAATGGTGAGTGGTCGCTTTGGAGCGTTACCTGCATACCGCGTTATGATCCTTAGAAACCATTACTTGCAAAAGCCATTTTGCATCGACCACTGCAGTCCGTCACATTCACCCAGGTCACATGCTTTCCTAAAATCAGCGCAGGCTTGATCCATCTTTTGCATCTGAAAGTAAACCAGGCCCCGATTCAGATGGGCCTTGGAATATTTGGGTTTGAGTTCTAAACTTCGAACAAAATCAACCCGCGCTTTTTCATATTGATCCAGCTCATAATAAGCATTACCGCGATTGTTGAATGCCTCGGCATATTTTGGTTTCATGCGGATGGCCTGGCTGAAATCCTTAATGGCTTCTTGATAGAGTTTTAAATTATAAAACGCCAGTCCTCTGTTGTTATAGGCCTCAGCGACCTTCGGATTGGCCGCGATGGCTCTGTCCCAGTAGCCTTTGGCTTTGTTGGGATCGGTGTATTTTCCGTCTTTCCACAGTGCCATAGCTCTGGCGTTCCAATCGACATTTTTTCCAGCCGCGGCGTTCTTAGCCCTCCGTTTCGAAAGGTTTATCGACGCGCCTTCCTTTTTAAATCCGGGCGTTACGATCCCTTTCTGATCCTGCTGCAGCAGCAACGAAGGGTCCCCCGTAAATTCAGTGACAAACTTGTACATCTGGCCTATCATCGCGGCGCCGAAGACACCCACCAGGACAATCGGCGTTACCTGGAGGATTGTCCAGATTATCATGAGTTTGGTCATTGCCAGGCTTCGGTGTTTGATCCAACCCCAGATAAATGTCCATAACCCGCAAGTGATAATCCCAAGAATTCCCTGTAGCGCCCCGCCGTGTTTAAATTGTTTGATGAGAACAATGATAAAAACAATAAAACCGATGAGCGATAAAACCGGAAGCAAAATACCTAGACTCATTTCTAACATAGCTTACCTCATTTTTGTTTTTATTTTCTGATATGTGTTTTGCGGCACCAATTTTTAAATCAGATTTAATACGCGCGTAATCCAATACAGTATAAAGCCGAATCCAATTAGAGCCACAATTCCGGTGTGTCTTTCAAGATTCGCTGTCTGATAGGCGACCATCTGCTGCAACCGGGCAGGCAGGATACTGCCGATTGCGAGAAAAATGCCGATACCCAAAAATATCGACGCAAATGCATGCAAATCAAATGAAGCCTGCCAGTGTCCCTGAATCAACAATACCGCCGCGCGTGTCAAACCGCATCCGGGACAGTCCACACCCAGTGTTGATCTCACCGGGCATTGCCATGCTGTTATACCCGTTGCAGCTAATGCAATCTGCACAAAGCTTGCGGCGACCAGCAGGGCGATGATCCATCGGTTTTGCAGCAAAGGTCCCAGGACGGGTGCGAACAATCCATCCTTGATGCGCCTCATGTTGACGGAATCAGCCGTCATTGCGAGTCGTGTCCCAGCGGTTAAACTGGTGCTGGTTGTCATTTATCCTTTCTAAAATGTGAAACGCTCAATTTAGGTTTAAACTATCTTGGTTATCGGCATCTATCTGAAAATCTTTATTTTTTTTCAATAAAAAACCGTGCGGCTGCGGTGGCGTGGGATGGATTTGTAGGCAGGCTGCTGACCGCGATTCCAAAGCAGAAAATCGAGCTCCATGGATGTTAGCTTATGTCCGAATCTGATAAGCTCTTTTTTCAACAGCTCCACAGCATAAAGAGCGCAGGCCCTGATTTCGATTTCTTCAGCTGAGCCCGCCGGGACAAGCTTTCCCGCATCGATATGCGAGCCCAATTTTTCTTCATAAAGCAAGATTGAGTCGACACGCAATACATGGGGTACGAGATTATCTGCAAATATGGTTAAATTGCTAAGATCGTTAAACTTCCCCAACCCCTGCCCGCCAAATGCCAGTGACAGGTCCGCGGCAGTCAGCTGGGCCCGTTTATAAAACGAAACTTCAATTTTATCGTACAGCGCAATGTCATAAAAATAAGGCATTCGAATAAGCAGCCGTATCAGACGCTCCGCCGATGCGTCGGCGGCCTTGATCAACCGGGTAAAACTCCCGTCAAAATCCGCCTGCACATACCTGCCGAGGTCATTTAAGGCCCGGGCAAAAAAACCCATGAGCTCAGCCATAGGTCTATTTTTGAAATCTTGCCTGAATATGCGGCTGCAGTCTTGCGGGGTCAACCGGGTTAATTCCTGGGCTGAAAACGGCCCCCTTTTTTTAAACCGTTCATTGAGGCACCCGGCCACTGTAAAATAACCGGACCTGGCTGGCGGTTTGTTCATATGCGGAAAATAGCCGGATCCAAAATTAATGGTATCCAGAGTCAGGAAAAAAGCAGCCGTATCATCTCCCCGGTCCAGACAATGGCTTGCGCGGTCATGTTCGGGCTGGATTGCCTCTGCGCTGAGCAAGGCTGCAGCATATGAAGGGATTAAATCATAATTGATTCGGATGTGGGCAGCACGCTCGGCTACGGTTTTGCAGCCCGCGCGCACCTGATCGAGCAAACGAAGTCTCATTTAAATAAATTTTGTAAACAGCACCTTATGGTCACCGCGCCGGTTGTAATCACTTGTTACCGGGAGGCCGTCAATTTCATCATCACTCGGTTCGAGCTGAAATCCAATTCGTTTGTGAAAATCAACCGAGCCCCTGTTCACCGGAGATATGCATACCCGTATAATATTGCGGCCATGGTTTCGACAGATTTCAAAAAAGCGCTCATACAATATCGTGCCGATACCCTTTTTGCGAAAATCCGGATGGATACCCATGAAATGAACATATGCTTCATTTTTAAGCGATGGTGAAATAAAGCCGATTAAGAAGCCGATCATATCACCTTCATTTTCGATCATCTCTTAATCCGCTCGGGTGTAGCCGTTGACGGTCAAATTCGTCCAATCGCGCCATTGACCGGTCGTGCAGTCGGAAAAATAGCGGCACGACGACCATGGCACCCACCAGTGCCAGAAACATATCCCATTGGGCGTCCCAGATATCGCCCTGTGAGCCTAAAAAAGCCGTACCGACATCAGGTGCGGCAACCAGCGCGATCCACCATTCCAGAAGTTCCCAGAAGGCAGCAATGGCAAGAACAATGCTAAAGACAATAAAATAAAACCAGCCACCCTTTTGCAGCGGTGTAACCCGCAAAAGGATCTCCCGGATGATGAAAACCGGAAACACGCCCAGCGCCACATGTCCGACACGGTCATAGTGGTTGCGGCTGAATCCGAAAAGCTCCATCGCCCAGTTTCCCAGAGGTGTTTTGGCATAGGTGTAATAACCGCCGTAGATCAAAATAAACACATGAAAAAATACGCACCAGTAAACCATGTGGGACATCGGGAAGCGACGGTAGAGCACAATAAGCGCTGCGATGCCAGCCAGCCCGGGGCCGACCTCAAGCAGCCAGCTCAATTGTCCCGCCGGCGGAGCAATTACCGTAGCGATGCATACCAGGATCACGATACATAAAAGAATTAACGGTGTGCGGTAATATGAAAACGGTACAGACGTCATTTGTTTTCCTGCCAAAATAAAGTCGTGGTTGTTAATCGCTTTTTCCGGATTCATATTTTAACCAATGCTCCGGATCAGATAGGGGCAGCGCTTTGCCGGTCTTCAGATAGTGATTCATCGTTGCCTCCCAGAATTTCATGTCTCTAACGAAATTTTCTTCCGTAAAATTCTCGACAAACTTATTTCCGGCCTCGGTCAGGGCGGTGATGGTATAGGTGATGTGAACGCGGGATGTATGATTGCCGCCATCTTTGATGCGAACCGTTACATCGGCCACTCTTGAATCAGGTGTGATACGGGCAAAACCGGTCTCGCAGGTGGTATCATTTCTTTTGGTAATCAGCCAGATGGTGTCTTTTTCACCGGCACTTCTGGAGGTAAACACACATCCTTTTTCAGCGAAGCCGGAATCCGAAAAAATTAAATCATAATCCCAGCCATCGAGC
>JASFGZ010000450.1:0-4298 GCA_050123495.1 Desulfobacterales bacterium | reverse complement strand
ATGGGTTAATTTGACGAAACGGATTCTTTGCTTTTACGTGCCCGCTCCACTGCCCCCAGAACCTGATCCACCGTGTAAAAGTCGTTTTTAAAGACCGCTTTGCCTTTTGATGAGAAAACAACCAGCAGCGGGACGGTCAGACGGCCAATTTCTTTGAGTTTTGCTTTTCCGGCGGGGTTGTTGCCTGTGATGTCGACCTTCATCGGCACGATATCTTTATCTGCAAGCAGATCGGTGATTTTATGATCGTGCAGAACACTTTCTTCGAGTACCTTGCAGTTTAAACACCATTCGGCCGTAAAATCCATCACCACAATTTTATTTTGCTGAACGGCCGCTTCAAAGCGATCGGGGGTGTAATAAACCCAGTCAATCGGTCCCTTCCCGGACAGCCTCATGGCCCCCCAGATCGGGAAGATAATTAAAATTATGCCCAGTCCGACAAAAATCGTTTTGGCTATTTTTTTTGAGGCCAGGGACATGGTGCGGTAAGCCAGCCAGACACCTCCGGCTGTAACCAAACCCATTACCGGCCACCAGAAAATTTTACTCGGGGGATTGGGTGGGGTACTCAAGAGTGCACTGATGCCGACACCCAAGAAATAGGCGGCCGCCGCCAGCATAAAAAATCCCATGACCTGCTTGATCAATTCACTGGCGGGTCCTGCTTTCGGCATCCGGTTGACTAGATTGGGAGAAGCCGAGAGAATCAGATACGGCAGGGCCATACCTCCCCCGATGGCGGCAAAAGTGGTCAGGGTTGTCAGGGGCGTTTGCGTCGCTGCCCATGCAGCCGCGGCCCCCATAAATGGGGCGGTACAGGGTGTCGACAAAACCGCTGCCAGGATGCCCAGTCCGAAGGATCCCTGGGGTCTGTCTTGCTGGGGATTGATCATATAGATGAACTGTGGCAGACGCACCGAAAAAAAACCAAACATCCCCAGGGCCATGATTCCAATGATGGCACCGACCAGGATCGTAAAAAGCGGATATTGGAACAACTGATTGGTGGCGGTAAAATCACTGACCCCAGCGATCAGGATGCCAAGGCCGATCCAAAACGCCAGCACGCCGATGGACATCGCCAATCCTAGAAAAAAACATTTTTTTCGATTCTGGGCCACATGGGATAAACTGATGATTTTAATCGGGATCAGCGGCAGGACACAGGGAGTGAGATTCAGCAGCAGTCCACCTAACGCGGCGGCGAGCAGCAATACCATCCAGCCAAACCCGGATGATGGATTAATGGAAAATTGCCAGCCAAAAAGAGTAAAATTAACCACCCCGGCAGGTGAAGCCGCCGCCCCGGAAAAAAAATTGGCAAACAGGTCTTCATTTATTTTTGCTGTGGTTGCCCCGGATTCGACAACGGCTAGCGCTTCTTTCAATAGCTTCTTTTGTGGAAGCAGGCAGTAGCGGTCCGAGCATGCTTGATATTCCACCCGTATTTCCAGTCCGATCGATCCCGTCCTTATGTCATCATCCAGTTTCATCGGCAGGTAGATGATCGTCCGGCCTTCAAATGACATCAACGCGCCGCTGGAATAGCTTACCTTAATCGGTTTTGCTGGAGGGAATCGAGCCGTCTCTATGGTGACACCCCCGCTGGCAGAGACAACCTGAACTTTGGTTGGATAGGGTTTGAAATCTTCAAAGGGCTGGACCTGGCTTGCATCGGCATTGATGTGAAATCCCTCTTTTATGTCGACCACAACGGCAAGTGCGACCGGCTCCCCCGGGTGAGCGCGGTCAACCGACCATGCCGTCTTCAGGGTAACCACATCTGAGACTGACGGACCTGTAGCTTCGAATGGACTTGCGGTCTTTTCGGGGGTCTGTGCAGTGGATGCCCACGGCAGAACGGCAATCAGGATCAGGGTTAGTCCGTATTTTGAAATAATTCGTTTCACATTAATCAAAAGGCCCTGAAAATTGACCTAAGTTTAAGATGTTCATGTGTCAGAGGTCAGAAGTCAGAGAGCAGAAGACAGCGAACAGCGACTGTGACTCGAGATTGCCAAACTGCCCTCTGCCTTCTGTCATCTTTCATCTGTTATCTGTTATCTGTTATCTGTTATCTGACCTCTGTTCTCCTTTGGTCTTGTTGTCTGGCGCCATAAAAATATAAAACACATTATGAGCCTATCACACCTTTTCATAATAAAAAAGGGGAGCGGGTAAGGCCATCACCCCTCTTAGCCCTATGCACCATGGCACCGCAGCCCATTGCGCGGTAAGGACAGATGGTGGTGGTTTCTCAGGCATCCTTCACCTTAAGCGCTTTGGCTTGTTCGGACGGCGCAAACAGACCGCCTTTGCCAGTGCAGCTGCTTAACGCCAGACCCGCTGCCGTCACCCCCGAGATCTGGATGAACACCCGTCGGTTTAGCTTCATAAGGCATTACTATTTTTATTGACTTATTCAGGCAGCTGTTTTAAGAACCCCCAAATTTTTGTTTTGCTTATCCAGGCGATTTCAGTTAAACTAAAAGCTTTGGTATTTTATTTCGGATTTTTACTTTAATGATGATATATTCTTTGAAAATAAAAATAAGGAGATATGTATGGATAAGTATTTGTTTACATCCGAATCCGTAACCGAAGGACATCCGGATAAAGTCGCCGATGCCATATCAGATTCCATTCTGGATGCGATCATTGGTCAGGATAAAAACTGCCGGGTGGCTTGCGAAACACTTGTAACGACAGGGCTCGCATTTATATCCGGTGAAATCACCACCGAATGTTATGTCGATATGCCCCAGATCGTTCGTGATACCATTCGTGACATCGGGTATTGCTCCTCGCAGATGGGATTTGACTGTCAGACATGCTCGGTGATTACCAGCATTGACCGTCAATCTCCGGATATTGCACAGGGGGTCAATATAGGCGAAGGCTTATACAAAGAACAGGGAGCCGGGGATCAGGGCCTGATGTTCGGATTTGCCACCGATGAAACCCCGGAGCTGATGCCCATGCCGATTTCTTATGCGCACAAACTGTGTCAGCGGCTCGCCACGGTTCGCAAAAATGGTGCCCTGGATTTTTTAAGACCTGACGGTAAATCCCAGGTCACAGTTGAATATGAAAACGGCACACCCAAGCGGGTGGATACGGTGGTGCTATCAGCCCAGCATAAACCGGATGTGGGCTATGATGACCTTAGAGGCGCGATCGTCGAAGAGGTGATAAAGAAAGTCATCCCGCGGGAACTGACCGATGGTGATACGCGCTATTTCATCAACCCGACAGGTCGATTTGTGATCGGCGGTCCCATGGGAGACTGCGGCGTGACCGGTCGGAAGATCATTGTGGATACCTATGGCGGGCAGGGGAGCCATGGCGGCGGGTGCTTTTCCGGCAAAGATCCATCAAAGGTCGATCGAAGCGCTTCCTATATGGGGCGCCATATTGCCAAGAATATTGTTGCTGCAGGTCTGGCAAAAAAATGTGAAATCCAGATTGCTTACGCCATCGGGGTGGCTGAACCCGTATCTGTGATGGTCGATTTGATGGGCACCGGTGTGCTTCCAAAGGAAAAGGTTGAGAAACTTGTCACCGAAGTGTTTGATTTGAGACCGGCGGCGATTATCGAACATCTGGATCTGTTGCGCCCCATTTATCGCAAGACGGCTGCTTATGGTCATTTTGGTCGCAACGAACCGGAATTCTCATGGGAAAAAACGGATATGGCTGAGGTGCTGAAAGAAAAAGCAGGCCTCTAGAACACCAATACTATAACATTGAAAACCTGGTGCCCCGGTACCAGGTCGGAACCTAACGGCATTGCCATAATCCAATGTCTTGGGGTATTGGAATGATGGAATGCTGGAATACTGGGTTTGGCGGTATGCGATCTACTTTTATTTAGATGGACCTCATCAGAAATTAAAGAAGGACATCATCCACTTTTCATACCCATTATTCCATTGTTCCACTATTCCACCATTCCAAGGGTTAATTGACTGCAAACATAACTTCTCTGTAAGTGATATCAAAGCTTGGCCCTCAGGGGCAGAAATCCATGTTAAGGAGAGAGATTGCTGATGAATTATGATGTTAAGGATATCAAATATGCCAAGGACGGTGCGCTGCGGATTGAATGGGCCAACCAGAACATGCCGGTTTTAAACCGCATCCGAAAACGATTTGAAAAGGAAAAACCGATGAAAGGCATACGTCTGGGAGCATGCCTGCACGTGACCACTGAAACCGCGTCGCTGATGCAGACGCTTAAGTCCGGGGGTGCCAGAGTCGCTTTGTGTGCCTCCAATCCGCTGAGCACCCAGGAT
>JASFGZ010000449.1:0-4311 GCA_050123495.1 Desulfobacterales bacterium | reverse complement strand
ATTGTCGTACCCAAATCGGAGATCATGACTTTGCCCGAAGAAGTGGGGCAGATGTTTATAGGGTATTCCAAAGATCAGAGGAAAATTACGGGTATCGCCGTCGTGCTGGCCTTATTTTTCGTGGGTGTCATGGCCTTTTTCACCTCCCGCATTAGCACCGGCCACATACTGAACATCATAGACGCTTGGAGACGGCTTGCGAACGGCGATTTTTCAGTAAGACTCAAAGCCCGTATGAAAGATGAGCGCGTCCAGCTGGTCCACGCATTCAACGAGATCGTCCCCAAGATCGAGGAACACATGCGCATGAGCTACGCCCTGGGGCTTGCCCAGGAGGTGCAACAGAGCCTTTTGCCTCAAAGCGATCCTTCGCTTGCGGGATTCGATATTGCGGGTGCGAGCATATATTGTGATGAAACAGGCGGCGATTATTATGATTTTATCGAAACCAACCGAGGTGGTCAGGCCGGTCTGGCCGTAGTCGTCGGGGATGTTTCGGGCCACGGGGTATCCTCCGCCCTGCTCATGGCCACGGCGCGGGCCCTGATCATGCTGCGGGCTTCCATGCCCGGTGAAGCTGCCGGCATTATCAACGACGTCAACCGGCACCTGAGTCTGGACACTGCCACAACCGGGAATTTCATGACCTTCTTTTACTCTGAGCTCTCGGAACGCGGAAAGGAGGTACGGTGGGTTCGCGCAGGGCATGACCCGGCCCTGGTCTACGATCCCTCCGCGGACGCATTCGATGAGCTCAAAGGTCATGGCGTACCGCTTGGATTTGACGATTCTATCGAATACGACTCTTTTCAACGTCGATTAGTACCCGGCCAGGTTATTGTAATCGGAACTGACGGCATCTGGGAGACGCACAATAAAACCGGAAAAATGTTCGGAAAGGAAGCGCTAATGGAAATTATTCGTAATAACCATACGGCGTCTGCCCGACAGATCGTGGACACCGTCACTGAGGCGCTTGAGCAATTCCGAGGCGATGATGCACCGGAGGATGATATCACTCTGGTCGTTATTAAGGTGGACCGATGATTCCCGGCACCTGACCATCCTATCTGTTATCGCGATTCCATTTTGATTTTTCTTGGGATGACCTGAAAGGTGGGATAATAAACACCAAAAAAGCTGTATTAATCCAGTTCCGTTTTCATCCGGCCAATCAACGTTGCAATCATCTCTTCAACGTAAGGACTCATATTTTTAAATTCGACGCCGATTCCGCTCCGGGAAACTTGAACAATTTCACCTTTAACCTTGAGCGGTTTGCCAAAACCCTGCATTGAAAACGAAATGATGAGTTCTTCACCGACGAACAAAGGCCTTTGAGTCTCAATAAACACGCCTTTCTGGCTGATATTTTTGATGATGTTTGAATAAACGCGGTCATAGGTCGCATAACTGACCGGAATAGAGCATTTTTTGCGGATAAAGGCTCGCCGTTCTTTTATCAATAGCTCTTCAGCATATTGCAAAAGCGCTAATTGCTTTTCCTCCGGCAAATTTAAAATAATCTGAAATAATTTCGGAATAACAACGTTGTATTTTTTTAATGCATTTTCCGGAACTTTCATAAAAGCTTGCGTCCTTTGCGATGGATTAATAAAAAGTCAGCAGTTTATTTCACTTTTTAAAATATTGGTTTATCCAAAGAGAGCTTTTAGCCCGGTTTGTTATCTTACCACTGAAGGAATTGAAGAAAACATAAGTGAATTCCCCTGGTGATAGGATATTCAAAAAAATAAAATCTTACTGAGAAGTATATCGGATGGTATGCCGGTTTACTTTAGTCTTCTTTAAACCGGACATCATAGAAAAGAGCGGCGGGCTGAAGGGGACTGAATAAAAAATTTAATATTTATATTAATTTATATAACTTATAATTTATTATCTAAATAATTACTTTAAATATAAACCCGATTTTTTATCCCCATGATCCATAAAAAGCAAGAGGCTGCATTGTATCTTGCAACCTCTTGAAATAGCCCTCGCTTGAAACATGCCGTCATCAGGACACTTTTTGTGCACTGGCGGCACATTCATTTTTGCCCAGATCCATTATCTCCTGTTTTTCCGCGTCGACTTCCAATAGACCGGCATTGACCTTACGAATTTCAGCGTAAACCTCCGGCTGAGGACGCATATTGGCTTTAATAAATCCGATAAACTCCGTTTCGGTTGATATGCCGTAAATATCGGAATTTTTATATCTTATATTCCCCAGTGTATCCGAAAATAGCTGGGATGGATTGGCTTCTTTCCAATCCATATAATGTCCGGGTAAAATGACCAGGTCATCTTCCAGTCCCGCAATTTTAGTCTTGAGGGTATGGTACAACAGTTTTGACCATTCCTCGGCCTTACCGCCGAGATCGGGACGTCCGATCGATAAAATAAAGACCGTATCGCCGGTAATCAGATATTTATTATCAATCAGGTATGAAGTGCTGCCCGGTGTGTGACCCGGCATGTGCAAGGCTTTGATTTCCGGGCCGCCTTTGGAAAAGGAGTACACCTGCTCATCGACGATCTTCTGGTATTTAAAAGTCGCATCTTTAAAGTCGTTTTCATGTCCCAAAATATGCGCACCGCTGTCGGCAGCGATTTGTTTGCTGCCGGAGATATAATCGGCCTGCAGATGGGTTTCGAAGGACTTAATGATCCTGGCGCTGTTATTCTCAGCAAAGCTTTGGTAAAAATCTGCATTGCGGGACGGATCAAACAAGACCATTTCATCATTGAATATGAGTCCGTAGCTGCAGGAGGCTTTTCCCGGACGGATAAACTGAAAAAGCTGATAGTCATCATCAGATGCCACCAACTTTGGCGCCAGCATATTTCCCCAGGTTTTGATTCCGCCTTGCAGGTAGCGAACATCTTCAAAGCCATGATTCATCAGAATCTCCCCGACATATTTGGCGGAACCTTCTTTGGCACAGACAATCCGGACTTTTTGAGCCCGAGGCACTTTTGCAACACTCTCTTCCTCGTGTTCAACAAATTCCACATACGGAACATTGACCATATCGGAAAGAAAGGGACCTTCGACTTTAAAGCGGTCAAACTGCTCATTCACGCGAACGTCCAATAATAGAAATTCTTCCCCTTCACGGGTTACCCATTCAAAAAGTTCTTCAGCTTTATAAGATGTTGGCTCCATGTCTTCCTCCTCTTCACCCTAATTGAGCGATAACTCAATTGGGGTCGTATTAATTTTTTTATTTGAGAGACAGGAAAATTAAATGGGTTACATTTTATTAGTTGTCAAGTCCTACTTTTAATCCCTTTCTCAAATTTTTGAATTTGCAGCGGCCTTTTAGAATTCCCACGAATCCGCGAAAGAAGGCAACCCCGAAATCGTTTTCATTTTAGTGCTTATGAGATTTCGTGTTTTCGTGATGATTTTTTTAACGCTATTTTCCCTTAAAGCGTGGTTTTCGTTTTTCCAGAAAAGCAGCCTGCCCCTCTTGCGCGTCTTCACTGAAAAGTGTTTCTTTAAAGACCGACTCGGCTTCTGCTATTTGGGTTTCATCCAGTTGATTGGATCGGAGCAGCATATTTATGACTCTTTTGGTGCCTTTAAGAGCAAGCGGCGCATTACCGGCGATTTCCTCTGCTAAATTATAGGTAAATTCTTCTAACTTTCCTCTGGGGACGAAATAATCTACCAGTCCGAGATCCTTGATTCGTCCGCCTTTATAGGTGCGTCCGGTAAAAAACAGTTCCTTGGCACTTTGCAGCCCAATGCCCTGAATAAAACGTTGTAATCCAGTCCATGGATAAACCAGACCTAATTTCGCCGGCGGCATCCCCATACGAATGTCCTCAGCGCCAATACGCAGGTCGCAGCAAATTGCCAATTCGCAACCCAGGCCGAAAGCGAAACCGTTCAGCATGGCAATAACCGGCATTGGAAAGCTCACAAGACATTGTAATAACGACTCAACCGAATCCAGAGCTTTCAGCCTTTCATTCATATTGCCTTTGGAAGATGTGGGTAAAGACCCGATATCAAATCCCGAGCAAAAGGCTTTGTCTCCCTGCCCGCGCAGAATTACTGTGCGGACCGCATCGTCTCGAGCCAGCTCTTTTAAAGTGGATTCGAGCAATTCGACCAATTCTATTGAAAATGAATTTTGTTTTTTCGGCCTGTTCAGAACCAGCGTGCAGACATTATTATTTTTCTGCACCAATAGAAGTTTTTTTGTCACAGGTTACCTCCGACTTGTCATACCTGAATCTTGCCCCGCTTGACGCGGGCTGAAGCGTCTAATTTTTTGGCACCAAGGAGCTGCCCAT
>JASFGZ010000448.1:0-4311 GCA_050123495.1 Desulfobacterales bacterium | reverse complement strand
GGGAAACGTTAGCCGTGGTGGGTCCTACCGGGGCCGGAAAAACTTCGCTGGTCAATCTGATCCCCCGATTCTATGACCCCACATCGGGCCGGATCCTCATCAACGATATCGATATCAGAGAATTCGATCCCGCTGTTTTTCGGGATAAAATAGCGTTGGTGATGCAAGAGCCGTTTCTGTTTTCCGGCACCATCCGGGAAAATATATTCGATAACAACCAGCACATGACGGAAAAAGAGATTCAGGCGGTCATTGATGCCGCAAACTGCCAAACCTTGATTCAACGCCTACCCGATGGTTTGGAAACATTTCTGTCCGTGGGCGGCACATCGATCTCCAGCGGGGAACGCCAGCTGATTTCAATTGCCAGAGCATTTGCCAGAAATCCCCGGCTGCTATTATTTGATGAGGCCACCTCATATATCGATTCGCAGACTGAACTGTGGATCCAACAGGCTCTTGAAAAACTGATGCAGAATAGAACCGCAATGATCATTGCCCATCGGCTTTCCACCGTGCGCCATGCCGACCGAATCTTGGTCTTGAACCGGGGCCGCATTATCGAAACCGGCACCCATGAAGAACTAATGGACAAGCAGGGATTTTACTATCGTCTCAGCCTGCTTCAGAATCAAAGTACAGGCATCAGGCATTAGGCATCGGGTGTCAGGCTTCTGGTCAGCGGTTCCTGGCTGCTTGTCTCTGGGTCGGCCAGCAGCAGGAAGCCAGCAGCTACTCTTCTGACTGCGGTTTTCTGTTTCCTGACCCCTGATGCCTGCAGCAATAATTCTCTTGCCAAACAGAAAAGCAGATGATAAACAAGACTTCCTTTAAACGCTTTAACGGAGAACATTAATCTGTTTCTGAACAGATTTATCAATCATCAATAAATTGAAAGGAGGACTGTATAGATGGCTTATGATGCAGTAAAGATGGCAGACTGGCAGATCTCTGAGGCAGCCGAAAAAAATATGCCGATGCCGGACGAATGGAGAGAGAAACTGGGGCTGGAAAAAGACGAAGTTCTTCCCATGGGAAGACTGGCAAAACTGGATTTTCTTAAGATTATCGAGCGTTTTAAAGATAAACCGGATGGAAAGTACATCGAGGTAACCGCCATCACCCCAACCCCGCTGGGCGAAGGCAAAAGCACAACCTCTTGCGGTCTGATGGAAGGATTGGGCAAACGTGGCGTGAACGTCGGCGGCGCTCTCAGACAACCCTCGGGCGGCCCGACCATGAATGTGAAGGGGACCGCGGCCGGCGGCGGCAACTCTCTGTTGATTCCCATGACCGAATTTTCTCTGGGGCTGACCGGTGACATCAACGACATCATGAACGCCCACAACCTGGCCATGGTGGCGATGACCTCCCGCATGCAGCACGAGCGCAACTACACCGACGAACAACTGGATCGCCTCACCGGTATGCCGCGGCTGAACATCGACCCCACCCGCATTGAACTGGGCTGGATCATGGATTTTTGTGCCCAGGCTTTGAGAAATATTATCATTGGAATCGGTGGCCGCATGGACGGCTTTACGATGCAGTCCAAGTTCGGCATTGCCGTGGGTTCCGAGTGTATGGCCATTCTGGCGGTCATCCGCGACCTGGCCGATCTGAAAGAGCGGCTCAACAATATCACCGTGGCGTTCGACAAGAGCGGCAAACCCGTCACGACGGGTGAACTGGAAGTGGGCAATGCTATGACCGCATTTATGCGCAACACGATCAACCCCACCCTGATGTGCACAGCTGAGTACAATCCCTGCATGGTGCACGCCGGGCCGTTTGCCAATATCGCCGTGGGTCAGTCTTCGATCATTGCCGACCGCGTCGGGCTGAAGCTGTTCGACTACCATGTAACTGAATCCGGCTTTGCGGCCGACATCGGCTTTGAAAAGTTCTGGAACGTCAAGTGCCGTTTCAGCGGACTGAAACCGCATGTTTCGGTTCTGACCAGCACCATCCGTGCGCTCAAGATGCATGGCGGCGGTCCCAAAGTGGTAGCGGGCATTGCCCTGCCGGATGAATACACCAAAGAAAACCTGGAACTGGTGGAAAAAGGCTGCGAGAATATGGTGCATCACATTAACACCATTCGTAAATCCGGCATCAACCCGGTGGTTTGCATCAACCGCTTTTACACCGACACCGACGCCGAATGCAAGATCGTCCGTGCGGCAGCCGAAGCGGCCGGCGCCCGCTGTGCTGAATCCAAGCACTGGGAAAAGGGCGGTGACGGTGCCCTGGAATTTGCCGATGCGGTCATCGACGCCTGCGACGAAGAAAGTGATTTCAAATTCCTGTATCCTCTGGAGATGAAACTGCGCGACCGCGTGGAAATCATTGCCAAAGAAGTTTACGGTGCCGATGGCGTGGCCTGGACCCCGGATGCAGAGGCCAAGGCCAAAATGCTGGAAAATGATTCCAAATACGATGATTTCGCTACGATGATGGTCAAAACCCATCTGAGTCTTTCTCACGATCCGGCGATCAAGGGTGTGCCCAAGGGCTGGACTCTGCCGATCCGCGACGTGCTGATTTACTCCGGCGCCAAGTTTCTGTGCCCCTGCGCCGGCACCATCAGCCTGATGCCGGGAACCGGTTCAAACCCGGCTTTCAGACGTGTGGATGTGGACGTTAAGACCGGTAAGGTGACGGGACTATTTTAGGTTAGTATTTAAAATCTTAAATTCTAGGGAGGTCCGGGAAATTTTTCCGGGCCTCCCTTTTTACTCAGAGAAAAATTCGAAACACGGAGCACGAAATCCGAAATAAATCTAAAATTCTAAATTCGAATTTTCGAAAACTTGCTTTGGATTTTGATCATTTGATATTCGCATTTGTTTCTTATCTCGATATTCGAATTTCGAATTTAGTTTAAATGCATTTTTTAATTGAATCGTAAAATAATATTTAAGCGTATCTGGGAAGTTTAATTTGCCAATTCGTGTCTTACTGATAAACCCTTTCTACCCGATTTCCGAAACTCCCTCCCCGCCTCTGGGACTGGCCTATCTTGGGGCAGCGCTGGAACGCGCCGGCATTCAGGTTAAAATTCTGGATTACGTTGTTTATCCGTACAGCGAAGCGAGGCTTGGATCTGTATTGAAACGCTTTCAACCCCATATTGCCGGCGCGACCGCGGTAACCATGACGTTTGATCATGCCAAACAGGTTCTCAAAACGATAAAGACCATCAATCCTCACGTTTTGACGGTGATGGGGGGACCACACGTTACATTTTGTGCACGCGAAACATTGGAGACCTTTCCGGAACTGGACGTTGTGGTTCTCGGTGAGGGCGAACAAACCTTTGTTGATCTCACAAACGCCGTTGGCGGCGCACACCATTTAGATACGGTTGACGGCATTACGCATCGAACCGGTTCTCAGCTGAATACCACCGCAAAACGCAAATTAATCCAAAATCTGGATTCACTGCCGTTGCCGGCCCGGCATTTACTGCCGTTGGGCCGCTACCGGACACTCGGGCTGCCGATCAGCATGACCACCAGCCGGGGCTGTCCCTACAAATGTATTTTCTGTGTCGGTCGTAAGATGGTCGGTGCCAAGGTCCGATACCACAGCATTGACCGTATCGTGGCTGAACTGGAAGAGCTGGCAAATTTAAAATTTCAGCAGATCAACATTGTGGATGATCTTTTCACCGCCAATCAAAAACATTGCCGGGCCGTGTGCGAAGAAATGATAAAAAGAAAGATCGGTATCAATTGGACATCTTTTGCCAGGGTCGACACCGTTTCAGAAAATCTTCTATCAAAGATGAGAACAGCCGGATGTACCGCTGTCAGTTTTGGAATTGAATCAGCCAATCCGGATATCTTAAAGACGATCAAAAAGGGAATAACCGTCCAGCAGGTCATCGACGCGGTACGGGTGTGCCGCCGGGTCGGCCTTCGCCCGTATGCATCCTTTATCCTGGGGCTCCCGGGTGAAACACAGGATACGATCAAAGAATCTGCCGCCCTGGCTGCAAAATTACAGCAGGAGGGCCTGGCTTACGGATTTCACATCTTAGCCCCTTTTCCCGGAACCGAGGTGCGCGAAAAAAAAGAGGCGCTGGGGATCCGTATTTTAACCGACGATTGGTCAAAATACGATGCCAATCGTGCAGTGGCAGAGACGATCGCTGTAAGCCGTCGCGCGCTGAATGCCGTGGTGGTTGACTGGGAAAATAAATATAATCAATATCTGGCCCATATCAGCGAACGCATTCAGAATGGAGGTGCAACCGCAGATGAAACCAAACAGTTTAATGACCTTGAAAACGCCGCCATGTTATAT
>JASFGZ010000447.1:0-4327 GCA_050123495.1 Desulfobacterales bacterium | reverse complement strand
AAAAAACAATTATGATGATCACCCTCGCAGAGCGAGAGATTTAGAGCATTTGATAGAAATTATGGAACGCTACAAAAACCTGAGCCAATTTCTTACCGACATGGCGCTTGAGCCACCCAATACAAGTTTCGAGTCCTCCCTGTATGCCGGGGCACCGCATACAGATCAATTGGTTCTTTCAACAATTCATTCCGCCAAAGGTCTGGAATGGCACACGGTTTTTGTTATATGGGCTTTAGACGGCAGATTCCCATCCGTCCATACATTGCATAAGGAAGAAGAGCTTGAAGAAGAGTTAAGGCTAATGTATGTTGCCGCGACCCGGGCCAAAGAGAATTTATTTTTTACCTATCCAAGCAATGTCTATGATCGCAGTACCGGGCTGATATTAAACCAGCCATCGCGTTACATTGACCGCATTCCGGATGATATCCTCGAGAAACAATTTGAATACCGCTAATCCCTAAAAAATCCCCACCAGATAAATACGCAAAGCCCCACAATGGATAAAATTGCGATTATATAACCCGACCAGTCGAAGTGTCGCGTGGCAAATCCGAGCTTGTCCACATCACCTAGCTTGGTATTGCAGGAGGGACATTTTTTGGAGTGCAAAGGAAGATATGCATAACATTCAGGGCATTTTTTCGTCACAAAGCGGCTGCTGCCGGAAGTGCCAGAATAGCCGTCTTCGGCCATTTTCAATTCTCCTTTGGTTAAATCGTGATAGTGTTGACCGCCCGTTGAGAAATTCAGATTCCCGAAAATCCTTCCTCGATGGTTATCTGGCTTTCATTTTTTAATTGCGTCAGCCAGGCATCAAAGGTTTTAAGGGTCTTTTGTTGCTGCAGGCGCTCACTGATTTCTGTTTTTTCTTTTTCAAACCCTTCCAAGGATGGCTTCCGTCGCTCCCGTAAATTGACAACGTAATATCCCTTTTGACCTTTAATAACTTCTTCGGCCAATTTATTATTATCAGATAGCCTGAAGGCAACGCGCGCCATGTCGCGTTCAAAACCAATCGTTGGAATAGAATCGTTGCGCTTGAAAAAGCCCGTCTTTTTCGGCGTCAATTTGAACTTCTGACTGACCGTGTCAAAAGATTCGCCATCTTTAAGTTCCGCCAGAAGTGCCTCGGCTTCTTCGCGGGCCTTGGCGTCCTGTTTTTCCTTTACCAGATCTTTTTTAACTTTTGACTTCACGGTATCCAGCTCCGAAATTTGAGCCGGTACCTTATCGAGAATCTCGATCAGATAATAACCATCGCCAAAATCCTGAACATCACTGATTTCGTTTGTCGGTAAGCTAAAGGCAAACGATGCAAAGCGAGCGCCATTTTTTAGCTCTTCGGGTGGATTTTTTTGGCTGAAAAATTCTGTTGTCTGAATCTTCAGATTGCGCTCTTCGGCTATGGCATTTAAATCCCGGCCTTCGAAAGATTCATCGTATACCGCCTCAGCTTCATCGTAGGCTATGTTTTTTGAAAGGTCTGCTTTCAGATTCTTTAGAATATCGCCTTTGGCCTCACTCAAAGAAGTGGTTTTCTCAGGGTTGATCTTTCCAACTTTTATGATATGCCAGCCGAAACGGGTCCGCACCGGTTCGCTGATCTCACCGGCTTCCATGGAAAATGCTTTATCGGCAAACGGTTTCACCATTGCTTCCCTCTGGAACGCTCCCAGATCTCCCCCCTTTGTTTTGGTCGGACCTTCGGAATATTTCTTGGCCAATTCTGCAAAATCCTGGCCTTGTTTGGCCATTTCAAGAACGGTTTCAATTCTTTGGCGCGCGCTTTCAACATCTTCAGCCTTGGCGTCGGGATCCAGTTTAATCAGAATGTGCCGCGCTTCGACGGTTTTTGGAGATTTGAATTTCTCCGGATTGCTTTCATAATACTCCCGGATATCATCCTCTGTAACGGTCACCTTATCCGCATAGTCCTCGGGTTTAAAATAAAGGTAGCGGACTTTAATCTGGGGATCGGTTTTATAAGAATCCTTATGCTGATCGAAGTAATTAGCGATCTCCTCATCTGTCGGTTCGATATTTTTGTAGCGCTGCGGTTCCAAAATGACATAATCAATATCAACTTCGGTGTTATTCCATGTATACCATTGCTGGGCTTCGAGATCCGATACCTTAATGTTGCCGGAGATAAATGCCTGAAGTTTACCGATGATAAGCGCATCCCGTTGTTGGACCTCAAAGGTTTCGGGCGTAAGCCTGTTGCGGTTTAGCATATTTTTGTAACGCTGGTTGTCAAAAACGCCGGCTGTTTGAAAGGCACCGATGTTGCCAATAGATTCTGCTAACTCCTCGTCCGAAACTGTCAGTTTAAACTTTTCGGCAGTCTGCAGCATAAGAGATCGATCAATGAGTTGATCCAGAGCGCGCTTTCTTATTTGAAGCATCTGAATGAGTTCATCGTTTAAATTATTGCCGAACTGCTGGCGCACCTGTTCGATGAGGTTGCTGTAAGACAGCCGGTAATCATCTATCGTAATAATGGTTCCATTTACACTGGCGACCCTACCCGATCTACGGGATGTGTAACTTCCGACGCCCCAAAACACAAACACGACAACGATGGCACCTAAGATTATCTTTATCATCCAGGTACCGGCATGTTTCCGCATTAAACTAAGCATTGAATTTTTCTCCTTTTCGGTTCAAGGGTCCCCGTTCAACGTTCAGGGTTATTTCACCCCATAACCTCTGAACCCTGCCGGTGGGGTCGCAGCGCATCGCGCGAAGCCCCACACCCTTGAACCGCTAAATCTTATATTTTCACAAAAAATATGACAAAACCGCGAAAGAAGCGAAACCCATAATTAGGAAATGATCGTTAGCGGTTTGTCCTGCTTATCAATTTTGGTTCCAACCGTTTCGGAGCAATAGACGCACATGTATTCATATTTATCACCTTCCGGCAAAATAAGAAGAAGCCGCTTGCGAACAGGCACGGATTGTTTGCATTTCGGACAATAAAGCTCCGTTGCATCAAACTCTTTATAGACATCTGCCTCGTTTTGCGGGCCAGAGAATGCCGCCGCTGGATACCTAACACGTTTCATTTAACCCTTCCTATTCTTATTCTGCTTCCGATGCAGGGAGAGGGTTCCGGGTAAATTATGGCGCATACCCACACCATATGTAACATATTAATAATATTTACTATTCAAAATTTTGTCAACCCATACGATATGCGCATATGCCCATACGCCTTAAATTTACCAGCTGTCTTGAACCGTCGATGTTCTAATAAAATGTTGACACATATGATGGTTTTTGTTAGGTGCGCCTGTAACACCTTTAACACGATGTGGGGCTGTAGCTCAGCTGGGAGAGCGCATGACTGGCAGTCATGAGGTCGTCGGTTCGATCCCGATCAGCTCCACCACCCATTTGATAAAAAGGGGTTAGTCGATGACTAACCTTTTTTTATGGGCTGTAAAATCGCTTCTCATACCATTCTCATTCAAACCAAGTCAAACTGAAAAATTATCGCCTGTACCATTTTGACCTTGCAGCAAACGCCGTGCTAAAATGGACCCAAGTCCTTTTGCTTGACATCATCATGTGATTGGCATAAAAAACGGGTTTTAATTTCAACCGGTTGCTATGATTTAAACATTAAGTAGATTTCGGACACCGGCATCATGATCAAGCGACGATATATATTTTTTCCGATTTTCGTATTGATCGGAGCTGCAGCGGCGCTGGGGGTCATTTTCATCCGATCGGCCGACTCACCCGTTCGGGAAGAGCCCGGGGAAACCCTGCAACCGGCGAATTTGAAACCATCGCAAACAACGCTGGCGCATTTGTATTTTTCAGACAAGGAGAGTCAATTTTTAATCTCCGAAGAGCGCATATTGAAGCGCCCCGAAAATCCTGCCTTTTTTGCCCGAAGTATTGTTGAAGCCCTGATAAACGGTCCGCAAAGAGGGTTGATCCCTACCATTCCGGCAGATACCAGGATTCGGGCAATTTATGTCACACAGGAAGGTATCTGCTACGTGGATTTGAATTCTAACATTGCAGACAAACACCCCGGCGGTATAAAATCAGAACTGTTCAGCATTTATTCAATCGTAAATTCGGTTGTGCTAAATGTGCCAGAAGTTGAAGCGGTTAAAATTCTGATCAACGGGGATGAAGCCGAGACCCTGGCGGGCCATATTGATTTACAGGTTCCGGTAAAAGCGAACATGTTGTTGATACGATGAGTGCAAATGCAAAAATCGGAAATGTAAGAAACATCGGCATTATTGCGCATATTGATGCCGGTAAGACGACGGTAACAGAGCGGATCCTTTATTACACC
>JASFGZ010000446.1:0-4345 GCA_050123495.1 Desulfobacterales bacterium | reverse complement strand
CGTGAAGTTATTCGGACCCACAATATTGATCAGAGATTCTTTAATGTTCGAGTCCATGCTGCCTCGCTTTCACCTTAAACTCAGATGGGATTTTGAAACCACTTCTAGTGTTGTGTCCCGTAGGCAATTTACAAAAAACGGTTTTATTTTAGGTTTCAGGTTTCAGGTGTCGGGTGTCGGCAAACAGATAACAGAGGGGCCAAAACATACTTCCTTTTGTCTTCTGCTCGACTGCCTTCGACAAGCTCAGGCCCCGAGCATGCCGAGGGGCGTTCATCGCAGGCTGTCTTCTGTCCTCTGTATCTTCCCGACACCTGACACCCGAAACCGGACAATTTTCATTCTTTGACAGTTCGCACAATTTCAACAAATTCATCCTCGGTCAGCACCCGTTTCAAGTCATGCGATATTTGCTTTACCTTTTTAAGAACGGCCATCTGCTCGTCTTCGGTGAGTTCGATATTCAGTTTCTGAGTCCATATCCCGATATTATCAAGCCCGCTTTTTTTGCCCATGAAAATATCAGGGGGCTCATGGCCCACAAATTCAGGATTTACGGGATACACAATCGTCGGGTCCGCTTGGAAAACGTTTTTATACCATCCGGTCACGATCCCGGATTCGATATTATAGGCGTAATCGCCGATAAAGGGACGATTCTTGGGCACTTCCATCCCGGTAAGTTTCTGCACCAGTTTGGACAGTTCATTGAGTTTGCTAAAATCGATACCCACGTCGATTCCATAGAGGGTCAGCAACGCCAGTGCGGTTTCCTCCATGGGGGTGTTGCCCGCGCGTTCGCCGATACCCAAGACAGTGGAGTGAATCACTTCAGCGCCGGCCAGCACCGCATTGATGGTGTTGGCGACTCCCAGGCCGAAATCCGAGTGGAAGTGGATCTCCACCGGCGTGTTGACGCGTTCGATCACCTTCTGGGTAAAATAGGTGGCCGCATGCGATGACAGCACGCCGAAGGTGTCTACCAGGGTAAAGGCATCCATATGGCCTTCGGTGGCTACCTTCTCGACCAGATCCAGCAGCCAATTCATGTCCGAACGGGTGGCATCGATCGTGAAAAATACCGTATACAAGCCTGCTTTTTTAGCCGCCTGGGTGGCGGTGATGGACAGGTCGACGGCTTTTTCCAGCGGCCATTTATAGCCCTGCTCGATCAGATGTTTGCTCGACGGGATTTCAATGATGATGCCGTCCACACCGCAATCGGCCGCCAGTTCGACATCCGGAATCATGCAGCGCGCAAAACAAAAAATCTCGGCGTCCAAGTTGCGTTTAACGATTTCTCGAATGGCAGCCTCGTCATTGGGGGATACCGCCGGCATGCCGGCTTCGATGCGGTGAATGCCGACTTCGGACAGTTTTTCGGCAATCTGGATTTTATCATCTTTTTTCAAAATGATCCCGGCCTGCTGCTCTCCGTCGCGCAGGGTAATGTCATGAATTTTAACGGCTTTGGGCGGTTTAAAGCCTTGGGTGACTTCCTCCAAATAATTCCAGGAACTGACATACCAGTTATCGGTTTTCCAGGGGTGCCCGGTGTTTTTCGTATCTGATGGGTTCATCTTTTCGCCTCCACTTTCTGTGTTCATTTTCTGTTTTTTTGCCCGTGTTCAAACGAGCCGGTCCTGTCGAGGTTGCACGTCAGATCTGAAATTGCTCGCCTCGAGACTAAAAAGAAGGGGGTGTCAAAATCCAAATAACCTCAATACTGTCTCCATCAATGGCTCGCCATGAGTGCGGTACATGTGCCGGATAATAGAGGGTATCGCCTTCCTCCAGGCGATGAATTTCTTCACCGACGCGTAACTCCAGGATGCCTTTCATCACGATGCAAAGCTTTTCGCCGGGGGAATCCAGCATCGGCTCTTCACCTGAATTTTCACCCCTGGAAACGCGCATATACATCACCTCTAATTTACGCTTCATGTCCGGCGTCAGGAGGTCATAGACTACATTTGAACCGGGCAGTGCAATGCGCTTACGCTTTCCTGCCCGAACCACGGCAACATCCTTGATATAGAAATGATTTCCTGCCCTATTTTCAGCCGGCCGATTATTGTAGCCCCAGCTTTCTTCAGCACCCTGTCCATTCGGGAATAAATTGACAACACTGTAACCGAACTGCGCGGCGATTTTTTTAAGCGAAGTGATCGAAGGTTCGGTATTTCCGCGTTCAATCTGACTCAGAAAGCTTTTTGAAAGTCCGGTTTTTTCAGAAAACTGTGCCAGGGTCCATTGGCGCCCCTGCCTTTCTTCGCGGATCCTTCGGCCCAAATCAAGCAATGTATCTGGCATAAAAAACCTCCTAGGCTGGTTTCAACGCCCACCCGCACAGCGGGTGGCTTGAATTTTCGGCCATAGGCCGAAAAGGCAAAAGCACGTCAGTGCATTAAGCGTTGCGGTTGTAACCGTGGATTCTCGTGCGAAGCACCCGGTTTGAAAACAACCAATTAATGGTAAAGGCGTCTGAGGTTCAAACAAAATCAAGCCCCAAAAATGATCGATCCAACTCTTTTTTTCATGGGATGAAAAATTAGATAGATTATAAAAAACACAAAATAGTCAATTCGTCAAGGCCCCTTTTGGATTTATATCGATAGCGTCCGTCTTTAAAATAATTTAATAATTATAATGATTACAAACTGATAAATAGTTTTTTCATAAAACCACTATTTTTCAAAACCGCAAAGCTACAGCGATATGATATTAAGGTTTTATACTCAACCCCAGCAAAATTCTATGTGGTTAAACAATTTTTCTTGACATCGGATTTTTTCATTGTTAATTGCATCAGACAGTATCTTGCCGGATTTGCATCCGGAGTCAACGCCCACCCGCATAGCGGGTGGCTTGGATTTTACCGCCATAGGCGGTAAAAGACAGGGGCACGAAGTGCCCCCATCGTTGCGGGTGGAACCGGGTGCGAAGCACCCGGTTTGGAAAACCCAATCATTTGGATGCGACACCTTGTTCAACACCGCCAACCAATGCTCGAGTACAGGGGCATTTCTATAACGCTTTTATTTGGGTTCCAGCAATGTAAACCATCTAACCAACCAAATTTTTATAAGGAGGATGCCATGGGATACGATCTAGACACCTATTTTATTGAGAAGCAACATCACACCAGTCCGCGTCGTCTTTACAGCCAGACCGGTGCCGACTGGCAATACCGCGTGGATTTCGATCGTCTGCGCAAAGATCGTCTGCAGCGCACCCGGGAACAGATGGATGCCATGGATCTGGGAGCCCTGGTCCTTTATGCCGGGGCCAATATCCGTTATGTGACCGGTTCCTATCAGGGCAACTGGAAGTATAATATCAATATCCGCTATGTGGTCCTGACCAACGGCGGTGAGCCCATTTTATTTGAAACCGCCGGATCCGATATGCATTGTGCCCGCATCGATCTGCCCTGGATGGAGGACCGTGTTCGCCCGGCGATTACCTGGCAGTGGGCCGAAGGCGCCGTTCCGCACATGGCCGGCAGAATGGTCGACAGCGTTGTCGAGGTGCTGAAGGAGGCCGGGGTCGAAAAAGAAAAAATTGGAATTGACAATCTGGATATGCCCTCGTTGCAGGCCTATCAGGAACGCAAGATCAATATCGTCAACGGCTGGCCCGCCTTGTCGAAGGCTCGCACGATAAAAACCCCCGATGAAATCGAATTGCTCAAACAGGCCTCTTCGATCGGGGATGCCGCCATGTGGAAGATTAAATATGAATGGCTCAAACCGGGGGTGCGCGAGCGTGAGATCGAAGCCAAGGTGCATGAGTTTATGCTCGAACGCGGGGCCGAGATCATCTATGACATCATTGTAGCCTCCGGCGGCAACACCAGCCCTTATCGGCGCTGGGCCACCGACAAAATGATCCGTCAGGGCGACCTGGTGATCGTTGATATCAATGCCGTGGGACCTTCCGGTTATTTTGTGGATTTTGTGCGCTGCTTTAAAGTTGCCAGCAAGATGACGCAGCAGGAGATCGATCTTTACCGTGAAGTCTACGATTCGATGTATGCAGGCATTGCGCAGCTGAAACCGGGCAACACCACCGCAGATGTGGCCGCTGCCTTTCCGAAATACGATGATGACAAATACGGCACCGTCACCCTGCAACAGTTTGCCCACAGCATCGGCATCACGCTGTATGAGGGCATGTGGATTTCCCGGGCCTATTCACTGGATCATCCGGCCGAAATCAAGGAGAACATGTATTTTGCCGCCGAAACTTTTGCCGGCCATCCCGGCCTGCCGCAAACGACCCGCCTGGAAGAAAATGTGCTGGTTTCTGCCGATGGACCGGTGGTTTTTACCATGATGGAGCA
>JASFGZ010000445.1:0-4355 GCA_050123495.1 Desulfobacterales bacterium | reverse complement strand
CTTTAAATCGCTTGATTTCGTTGGATCGCTTTTTTTCCTCGATTTGGTATTTTTCGACAATCTCCACGCCTTCGCGGTCAACCAGATAAGCTTTTCCGATACAGACTCCCGGAGATGCACTGATTCCTTTAAGAATTATGTCTTCAGTGGCAGCATCCATCATGCTAATTTATTCCCCAAACCCGCTTTCAATCAGATGGGCGATGTCCTCTAAAATTTGCCGATCGGCTTTATCTTCAATAATAAGGGTGATTTTAGATCCTTTTTCACAGGCCAATGTAAGGATATCAATAATACTGGTAGCATCCGCTTTTTCAGCGTCCTTTTTTACCCAGACCGCAGCCTTTGAATTTTGGGCCAGCTCGGCAATCTTGGCGGCCGAGCGGGCATGCATGCCCAGTTCGTTTACGATAACCACCTTCCTGGATAATTCTGGTGCTGAATGGGTTGAATTTGTCATTAAACTTGTAATTACTATAAAAATTTTAATTAATTATCAAGATAACAATATATGCCAATTTGAAATCGTTGACAAGATCGGAAATGGCTGTTAAGGTTTTGCAGGTGTTAAGCACAACTGTCTGAAATTAAAATATATATTTATTAGACTCAAAGCCTTTAGGAGAGGAGGACTGCGCTATGTCTGAAAAAGTGTTGATATTCGGAAAAGATGCCTGACCCTACACGCGGGCAGCTCGTGAAGCTTATGCCAAAGGAGAAAAAAAATTTGATTATATGGACGTGGTTTCAGATCCCGACCAACTCGACGCCATGCTCAAGCATTCCAATGGCGTGCGCAAAGTCCCGGTGATCGTTGATGAAGGGGAGGTGATTATCGGTTTTGATGGCGGGACCTGAGGGGTGTAAATTTTTCGGCCGGGAGCCGAAAAAAAAGCTGTCTCAAAAATGCATCTAACGCCCAATGGCTGTGTTGCAAACCGATTCGAAATGCTCGAATACTAACGTGTATGCTCCGCTTTCGAATCGATTTGCGCCTTGCCATTGAACGTGATCTGCTATTTTTGAGACAGCTTTTACTAAATACCATGTTTGTCGATATTTTTTAGGGGAGAAAACCAGGTGTTAAATTTTAAAGAAAATAAATTATCATATGAAAGTTTGCAGCTGCGAGTTAAGGCGCTTGAAAAAGAAATTTATCAGCTGGGTCAAGTTGAACAAGCACTCCGAAGGGAAAACGAATATCTAACCGCTCTGCACGAAACCTCGCTGGGATTAATCGACCGTCTGGATGAAGAAGAATTATTGGAAGCGATTCTGCAGCGCGCAGCCATGCTCACCGGAACCCGGCATGGCTATATCTATCTGCTTGAATCCGGCGATAACGAAATGCAAATGCGCGTCGGGATGGGTTTTTTCAAAGCGCAACTGGGTTTGCGGGTTAAATTGGGTGAAGGCATGGGGGGCAAGGTTTGGCAGAATGAAAAGCCCTTGTTGGTCAATGATTATCGCTCCTGGGAAGGGCGGCTTTCAGACAAGTCTTTGGATGACTTACATTCGGTCGTTGGTATTCCGTTGAGAGATCGCAATGGATTTCATGGTGTCATCGGGCTGGCCAGTGTCGGACGCGGCAAGCAATTCAAGCCGCAAGACATCGCTGTTTTTCAACGATTTGCTGATCTGGCTCTGGTCGCTCTTGATAAAGGAAAACTGTATGCAGATGTCCGACGGGAGCTGGCCGAGCGAAAAAGAACCGAAGAGACGCTGCGCGAAAGCGAAGAGCGTTATCGGCTGCTTTTAAAATCCTCCCCGGATCCGATCGTGGTCTATAACATGCAGGGAGAGGCCACCTATGTGAATCCCGCTTTTGAGCAAACATTCGGATTTTCCGGTGATGAAGTTTTGGGTAAACAAATCGATTTTGTGCCGGATGAAAGCTGGTCGGAAACCAAAGATGCTATCGAGAAAATGTTGAGCGGTAAAAAGATCGATTTGTTTGCAACCAAACGTCTAACCAAGGATGGCCGGGTGCTGGATGTCCAAATCAGCTCGACGCTTTACCGCAATCGAGATGGCAAACCTGTGGGAAATATCGTCATCCTGCGGGATATCAGTGCGCTGAAACAGGCTGAGCAGGTATTAAAAAAATACCATGATCACCTGGAAGAGCTCGTTGAAGCGCGTACCGCTGAGCTGGCCAAAACCAATACACAGCTCGAGCAGGAAATTGAAGAGCGCAAACGCGCTGAAGAGGCCTTACGTAAAAGGGAAGTGGAGCTGGAAGCCCAATCCCACCACCTCGAAGAAGTCAACACGGCCTTAAAGGTTCTCCTCAAACAGCGCGAAGATGATAAAAAAGAGCTCGGTGAAAACGTCCTGTCCAACGTAAAAGAATTGATTAGTCCCTATGTTGAGCGGTTGAGCAAGAGTCGGCTCAACACCAATCAAAAAACCCTTATCAATATTATGGAATCCAATCTGAAAAACATTATCTCCCCTTTTATCAGCAAACTGTCCTCCAAATACTTTAATTTTACCCCGATGGAAATCAAAGTGGCCAATCTTGTCAAAGAAGGCAAGACCAACAAAGAAATAGCCGAACTGCTGTGTCTTTCGAAAAACACGATTTTATTTCATAGACATAATATCCGCAGCAAGCTCAGGCTGAAAAATAAAAAAATCAACCTGAGATCACACCTGTTATCCTATGATAAATAGTGGTTATTACCCACTATTATGCCGCTATTTTATCAACTTGACATTATGTGACGATGCGGTATGGTTGGTGTCGTCGAATTCGCGATGCAGCGTCACAATCATACCATCCCGCTTTTAGCGTAACCCCAAAAGAACATTGAAACGCTTAAAATTTTGTTGACTAAATGTGAGATAAATTATAGCTAATTCACTTTAATTAGAATGCTTTCAAGCAACTGAATTTAATTCAAGGTCTTAATATAATTTTACAACTTGGCTCGAATGGGCATAGACAATGTGATTGACATCATTTATTTCCCAGACGAAAGGGGACCTAAAGATTGGTGGCATCAAATGAGATAAAAGAAGGTGAAGTCCTCCTTGAACTTGAGGACGTGCACATGTCTTTCGGAAAGGTCGCGGCTCTGGCGGGTATCAGCCTGAAAGTCCGCAAGGGCGAGATCCATTCAATCATCGGACCCAATGGGGCCGGCAAGACCGTCATGATGAATTGTGTCAACGGTCTTTACCACCCGCAGAAAGGAACGATTTCCTTCAAGGGCCGTGAGATTAATCACCTCAAACCATATCAACGGGCTAAATTAGGTATGTCGCGGACTTTTCAAAAAGTTGAAGTTTTCGGCGGCATGACCGTGCTGGACAACATCCGTCTCGGCCGCCATATCCATTATAACTCCGGCATTTTTAGCGGCTCATATTACGTGGGTAAGACCGCGCGGGAAGAAATTGAACACCGCACCTTTATCGAAGAAGAAATTATCGATTTGTTAGAAATTGAACATATCCGGCACCGACCGGTTGGCATGCTGCCTTATGGATTACAAAAAAGGGTTGAGCTGGGACGCGCCCTGGCGCTGGAACCGGAACTCTTGATTCTTGATGAACCGCTGGCCGGTCTTAATCTGGAAGAAGTCGAGGATATGGCCCGCTTCATTCTGGATGTCAACGAAGAAAAACGCTGGAAGGTTAGCTGTATTCTGGTGGAGCATGATATGGGCGTGGTCATGGATCTTTCCCATCACGTCTTTGTGCTCAATTTCGGTAATATGATCATGGATGGTACACCTGAGGAAGTTCAGAGTAATCCTGAGGTGATCAAAGCTTATCTGGGTGAAGAGGATTTATATGCAACAAGAAAGTAGCGTAAATCAAAAAAGGATCGAGATCGCCGAAGATCTGACCATTCCGAAGCTTTTTTATCAGCGAGCCGTTAAATACGCTGAGGATCGGGTGGCCATGCGGGAAAAGGAATTTGGTATCTGGCGCCCGATTACCTGGCAGGATTATCTGGATAACGTGAAGTATCTGGCTTTGGGGCTTATCAGTCTAGGGCTTGAAGACGGCGACAAGGTCGCGATGATCGGCGATAACCGTCCCGAAGGTCTGTGGGCGGAAATGGCCACGCTCTGTGCCAGAGGCGTTGGGGTATGGCTTTTTCAGGACTGTCTGATCGATGAGGTCAAGTACATTATCGATCATTCGGACACCAAATTTTTATTTGGCGAAGGTCAGGAGGAGGTCGACAAGGCCATTTCCATCTTTAATGAGTGTCCCAAGCTGCAAAAGGTCATATGGGATGACCCCAAAGGAATGCGCAATTATGACCAGGATTATTTGATCAGTCTCAAGGAGGTTCAGCAGCTCGGCCGGGAGCTCGAAAAAGAACAGCCGGATCTTTT
>JASFGZ010000444.1:0-4360 GCA_050123495.1 Desulfobacterales bacterium | reverse complement strand
AAACCGGTTTCCGGTTTCACGCGTATGAGGCGTGTATTACCGCCGGCCGAAACAGTTATAACCAAATCACTGTTACGGGGGGCATTGCCGGGATTACCTTCATCGATGTAAGTATCGTAGGGTCTTCCAATGCGATCGAAAAAAAGGGTAAAGGGCTGTGTAATAGGGTCGAGTCCCAGGTCGGCAAAGGCGATTGTATTGCTATTTTCGCCGGGAAGTATTCTTTGATTTACTGCTTGATCCTCATCTCCGGGCGTAACCGGTATCGGGACAGAAAACAACCAGTATTGGTTTGTATCACTTTTAATGCCCCAGATGCGATTGCTTTGCTTCATGGCTGTGGCCTGGGCATAGCGAATTTGATTTCGGATTTTATCGGTTTGACCGGCCAGATCGATTTGTTCGGTACCAATCGATCGGCCAATAACGTAGGCGGATATGATTGCCATCAGGACTAAAACGGCGGTTATCTCAACCAAAGTAAAGCCGTGTTGACAGCGTTTCATTCAAGTACCCTCTGAAACTATCCTGATTTTCAGTCTGTTTTTGGATTTACCCTTAGAAGGCTTAAGCGGCAGCCGATTAAGTCGGCAAGAATTCACTCTAAATGGTATTATTTTTTGGGGAGCACGTCAAGAAAAAGCCTTGGTTCCCGGGGGGCAGTTGCGGTCTATCCATATTTATAGACTTATAGTTCCGTTTGGCGCTTTTGTCCGTTTAGCGGTTGTCCTGTCAAACATTAAAAACGCGATAAAATAACTCGTATGGACAACATTAAAGTCTTAGTTGTGAACTCTTTGCATTTTGTGGCAAAACATTTACGCCACCAAGACACAAAGACGCAAAGATGAATATTAACCAAAGGTTTCGCTTTGTGTCTTGGTGCCTTTGTGGCAATTCGTTCCGACTTGTCCGGGTTAGGGGGTTAAAATGACGATATCTACCGGATTGTCAACACCTTCAATGCTGCGGGCTTTGCGCTGCTCCCGATTCTCCGGAGGCTGATAGCCCTGGCGGATTGCTATGTCAAAAGCGGCTTCGGTGCAAAGCGCGCGCACACCTTCGGACTTGGTATGTTTTTCAAGCTTGGCGGCAAGGTTTACGGCGTCCCCGATGACGGTGTATTCCATGCGGCTTTCATCGCCGACCGCGCCGAAGATAATCCGACCGGTGGCCACCGCCGCACCCAATTTTAAAGGCGGTTTGTTTTCATTTTCGAGTTCTGTACTCCAAACGGTTGCAGATTCCATGATATCATCGACGGCCTTCAGTGCATCGGCGGCATAGGTGGGGGAGGTGACGGCGGCACCGAAGGTCCCCATAATGCCGTCTCCCATGAATTTATCGATGGTGCCGCCATGGCGCTGAATAATGGGGACGATGCGGGACTGATATTCGGCCAACAGACACACCAGATCATCGGGTTTGATAATCGATGACAGACGCGTGAATCCGCGAATATCCACCATCAGGATGGCCGCATCGCGTGTTTTGCCGCTGCCGGCGGTGATCGCCTGCTCTGCAGTGGTAATTTGGCTGGCAATTTCAGGGGAAAAAAACCTTGAAAGATCATGGGCCGCAGCCCCTTCTGCAACGGCCTTTACCAGCAGTTTGTGTGCGCGTGTGATCGCTACGGAAATGATGGCGGTTACGGTTAAGATGGTAATGACTTTATCGAGCTCGGCTCCTTTCAAAACACTGTTTGAGGTCAGGTAATAAACATAGTCACGGGTGACCACCTCCATTCCGCCGGAAGCCAGGGTGGCGTAGACGGCCATGGCCGACCAGCCTATGGCGGCAACGACTCCGGCGGTGATGACATAACGGGCCTCAAAGCGCAAGGCGCGCAGGGCAATAAAAATAAAAACATATAGCAACGTCGGTGATTTTAGATAAAACGATGGCGGTTGTTGATACTGCAGGTGAAAAGACCAGATCATCCCCAGCAGGAGACTCATATCGATGATAATCGAAAGGTAAAGCAAAGGCGCTGATATCCGATACCGATAGGCCAGAAAGAGCCGAATAATGGTAATGACCAGCCAAATCCCCAGGAACCAGGGAACCGGCTCGAAGGTCAGGTCGCGCGCAAAGGTCTTGGGGGAGACGGCATATAGCAGACCAAAAAAAATGACCACCGCCATCTGAACCCAGCCGACCAGTTTTTCGCTGGCTTCCTGCTGCGCGGAAATGGCATTGAGCACCCGTTCGGGAATGCGCCGGTAGCGGGCATCTTCCTTGTTATATCCGCTCCACTTCGAAATCATCTGGATCTTTTCAAATAGTGCTGATGGTTTATGATTTTTGTGATGTCTATTGCCCTATTTGAAACAATCAATTAGGGTATTAAAGAAACTATTAAAGAAACATAGTTAACATAGAGGGTTATGTCAAATCCTGAATCCCTGCCATTGTTCGGCTTGTGGCTGTGATCTTCCCGGGACCTTAACGTTTGCGGTGGGATCCCATTATCAATGAAGATCGTTTGCGATGATTGCTTGAAAAGAGAAATTTTTCGCCCTATACTTTTTCAGGTGTTTATGCCGGTGTCACCTTTGGGCTGTTTGCCCTTCCAAAGGGCCCTATTCGATTGCCAAAACCATTTTTTTAATTTTCGTGAGGTATCAAAATGCTGCCCCAAAAAATTACATTGGATCAAATCGGAACCATCATCGCGGAAACCTTTAAAGGCAAAGACAAAATTGTGTGTTACGTGGGTTCCAATGCCGCCACCCCGACGGCCTCGATTGAAGCCCTGACCAAATCCATAAAGTCCCGGAAACCCGGACTGCCTTTTATCAATATGGTTCACATTCTTTTACAGGGACCGGTACCCTATGTTGAAGCGGGTCTGCAGGATCGGGTGATGGCCTATTCGATTTTTTCAGCGGGTGACGTTCGAAAGGCGGCCAATGAGGGCCGCGCCTTTTACCTTCCCTGTACCCTGGCCAACCTGGACAGCTTAATCGGAAAAGGGCATAAATATGAACCTGATGTGGTTCTATTAAAGGTCAGGCAGAATGAGTTTACGGGTGAATTCAGCCTGGGGCTATCGGTTGAAGCCCTTCATACCGCTATCGACCATGCGAAGGTCGTGATTGCCGAATTAGACCCTTCCATGCCGTTTACCCAGGGCCAGAGCGTGGTGGACGCCCAGTCCATTGACTGTATCATTGAAGCGGGTGTTAAGCCGGTTTATGATTTCAGCGCTCCGGACTTTGAAAAACTATCGGCTGAGGAAAAAAGGATCGGTGAGCTGATCACACGGCATTACATCAGAGACGGCATTACCCTGCAGGTCGGTATCGGCAAAATTCCGGATGCGGTCGTCGGCACTATCCGGGATGCACACTACAGAGATCTCGGCGTGCAAACCGAGCTTTACGGTGACGGGTTGATGCTTCTGGAGAAAGAAGGCATTGTCACCAATCGCAAAAAGAAAGCCAATCTGGGTTACAGCACCACCAGTCTGATAATGGGCTCCCGGGATCTCTATGATTTTGTACACATGCGTACCGGTGTTCAAATGCGGCCTTCATCGTATACCAATTCGGCAGAAACGATTCGGAAAAACAGTCCCTTTATTTCGGTGAACACAGCTATCGGGGTTGATCTGCTGGGAAATGTCTGGGCTGATTTTATCGATCCCCGCCGTTATTACAGCGGGGTCGGCGGGCAACCGGACTTTATTCGTGCTTTAAATGACCATGCTTACGGCACACCGATAATCGCTATCAAAAGTATTACTCACAGGGGGGAATCAAAAATTACGAAAATGCACCCGGCCGGTATCAGTCTAACCGCCAGTGCCTATGATGGTGTTGTGATTGTAACCGAATACGGGATTGCCGATCTGCGGGGGCTGACGACCGGCGAAAAGGCCATGGCGATTGCCCGGATTGCCCATCCGCGCTTCAGTGATGATTTCCAGCGCTGTGTTTATGAAGATCAGCTTTTCACCAAACCCCCCGGTTATTCCCTGGATAAAACCCCAAGGGGTGTCACCCTTTATGACGGCAGCATCAAATTGAATAATTAGCCCCAAAAGCCCAATCCGGACGAGCCCTTTGGAGCAATACGAAAATCTTGATTTATCAAAAAAACTAAAAGGATTTATTCACCACGAAAGCACGAAAAACGAAAATGTTTGAAATGAAAAAATTTCATGCTTTTTTAATTTCGTGTTTTCGTAATTAATTTTTTTATTTTGTCACAAGAAGCGCAAATATCATTCTCAATTAACCAAATGGCCTCACGAAAATATCTGTTTATCATTCTTTTATCGGTATCGCTTTTATGCTGTGCGGGCGCGAAGCCGGAGCCGCACATTGCAGTTGAAGCGTTGCCTCAATATGACGCA
>JASFGZ010000443.1:0-4372 GCA_050123495.1 Desulfobacterales bacterium | reverse complement strand
CTTTTTGAAGCATTAGATATAAAGGGTCCTGTAATATGGGTTGAACCGAACCACGTGCAAAAGGGGTGGGTCGACATTCAAGACGAAGATATTATTGCCAACTTACCGTATGATGAGCGATGTGCACTGTGGTTTGATCATCACTATACCAATCAAATAGATACACCGTTCAAAGGTGATTTTAAAATTGCGCCATCGGCTGCGGGAATCATTTTTGATTACTATAAAAACCGGTTGCGCAGAGATTACAGCGAGCTGGTGCAGGCAGCGGACAAAATTGATTCGGCCGACCTGACCTTGGATGAAGTTCTTCATCCTGAAAATTATCCTTATGTGCTCCTTTCTTTGACAGTTTCAAGCGATGATCACCCGGACGAGCCCTATTGGAATAAGTTGGTTGAACTTTTTAGAAAATATGATATCCGGCAGGTTTTAAAGGATCCGGAGGTCAAGCAGCACTGTCAAGGTGTGCTGGCGAACAATGACCGCTATGTGGATTTTTTGAAAAAGCATACCTTGCTCAATCAGAATATCGCAATTACGGATTTGAGAACTCTGGATAAGCCACCCGGCGGGAATCGATTTCTTGTGTATTCTCTATTCCCCGAGTCAATTGTCAATATGAGAATTCGGTATCAGGATTCAAGGAAGGAAGTGGTTGTGGTCAATGTCGGACACAGTATTTTTAATCCGAACTGCAATGTGAATGTTGGCCTGATGCTCGCTCATTTTGAAGGCGGTGGCCACCGCAGTGCAGGTTCCACACGCTTCCACGTCAGCAAGGCGGATGAATATATTCCCGCGATAATCGATATACTGCTGAAGAATGAAAATAACGAAAATTAGCAGCCCGGACTAAATCTTTATTTAATAAAGTAAAATTTCAGGAGAAAAAAAGGGGCCGAGTTATCCTCGGCCCTTTTAATTGAAGGCCGGTTGACTAAGTCAAATAAGATATTATGACGAGGAAGCCGGTGGAAATTTTTCAAGAATTCTACGCACGACCTCGTTTACCATATCCGTTTTCTTTTCTGGATTTATATCAGGATCTAGTATGGCTCTCGTCTCAGCCCACCATATAACCTGGTTTGTTTTCGGGTCAAGAAATCTCAGGATAAGCTTACCCTTTTCGACAATAAGATCTTCGTCGGGTCCGCGCCAGGCAGTTGTAAATATTTTGGATCGGACACCGTAGATGGCGACTAAAAAGTCGGGGTTATTGGATGTCTTTTTAAGTTCTTTAGACCCTAATTCATTGTCTATGGCAGTTTTTATTCGTTCCACCATCAGGGGGTTAATTCCCACTGTTTTTGGGATATGGCGCAAGTCATAGGTTGTCAGGTCCTTGAGATCGATATTGATGTTATAATCATAGGTAACATCTTTGGGGATTTCTACAGTCGTCACACAGCTGACGGTAAGAACCACTAAACTTAATACGAGGAATTTGTTTATCACTTTCATGTCTATCCTCCCTTTATTAAATTACAATATGGAATACCGTTAACATTTAATACCTGAATCTTGCCCCGCTTCGCGGGATGAAGCATCTAATTTTATGATACGAGGGGCTCCTCATGAAAATTAATGATAAGTTGAAATTGTATTTACCTTATGACCCTCAGATTAAATTGTAAAGTCAAGATTTAACAATATCAGAAAATGATAACGCATTTTAAAATTGTTGTTAAGCGCTTCTCGGAGCAGCCTTACATAAACGATCTAATAAACTTTTCTATATTTTCTTTGTCTCTGTAAACCCCGAAATGACCTTCACACAGGATGTCCGCATTAAGCGCTGCCATAAATTTCGCACGATCTTCATCTTCGTCTAAGCGTGGACTAGCCTTTTCTTTTCTATTTGATGTATTATATTCTTTTGTATTCGTACCATAAAAATTATTCTTTTTGCAAAGATTAGAAATTATTTTGCATAGAAATGTTTATCGGTTATTTATTAAGGAGGACACCATGGACCTTAAGGAATATTTCGACGATAAAAAGGGAGTGGGGGTACTGGCCACGGCTGATGCTGATGGCAAAGTCGATGCAGCGATCTATGCCAGACCTCATTTTATGGAAGATGGAACCCTGGCGGTTATCATGCGCGATCGCCTGACGCACCATAACCTGCAGTCCAACGCGCATGCAACTTTCCTTTTTATTGAAGATGGGCCCGGTTATAAGGGCAAACGGCTGTTTATGACCAAAGTGCGCGAAGAAGAGGAAACCGAACTTTTGTATTCTTTGCGCCGCCGACACTATGCAGATGATAAAGAGGAAGCCAAATTTTTGGTATTCTTTAAACTGGACAAGGAACTGCCCCTTGTCGGTGCCGGTAATTGATACGCCACATATAAACCTTTTTGTTTTTCAAAACGGTCTCAATTTAACGAGGGAATGAATGGAACCGGCCGAAAAAATAAGAAGCCGCCTCAAGGATCTTTGCATTTCACAGAAATTGGCGGTTGTCTCCACCCAGTCCGGCGGGCAACCTTATGCCAGCCTTGTGGCATTTGTTGCCAGCGATGATTTACGCCATATTTTTTTTGTGACCGCGAGAACGACCCGTAAATTTGCCTATTTGACCAAGGATTCACGGGTGGCCGTTTTGATCAATAGCAGTACCAATGAGGAATCTGATTTCCACGATGCAGTTTCCCTTACGGTGATCGGAATTGCTGAAGAAATTAGCGATCCTGAAAGGGAAAATGTCCTGGCGCTATATCTGTCCAAGCATCCGTATTTGGAAGACTTTGCCCATTCGCCGACGTGTGCCCTAATAAGAGTGACGACTAAATCCTATTACATGGTCCAAAATTTTCAAAATGTTATGGAGCTTCATATCGACTGATGCACTGGATTATATCGCCTGAAAATATCCACCAGAAAGATCGTCAACGGGTCGGCGGGAAAGGTTATGCGCTGGCATTGCTGGTCAAGGGCGGCTTCAGGGTTCCCAAAACTGTTTGTGTCACCAGTGATACCTACCACGAATACGTTGCTCAGACCGGCCTGCGTGAACGCATTTTGCTTGAGCTGAATCGGAAATCATTCAACGATATGCGCTGGGAAGAAATCTGGGATTGCGCCACTCGCATTCGCAACATCTTTTTGCGCAAGTCGATTCCTTTTGAAATTGAAAAAGCATTAAAAGAAATAATCGAGGCCCAATTCAAGGGGAAAAGCGTCGTCGTTCGCTCATCGGCACCGGACGAAGATACCGCCTCAGCATCTTTTGCCGGTTTGCACGAATCCTATGTGAATATAAAAGGTGTCGATAAAATTTTGGACCATGTCAGGAAAGTCTGGGCATCTCTATGGTCCGATGCCGCTCTCTTATATCGCCAGGAGATCGGGCTGGATGTCAAAAGAAGTTCAATGGCGGTGGTCATTCAGGAAATTATCGTTGGCGATAAATCGGGCGTGGCTTTTTCAAAAAGTCCAAATGACGACTCCCAGGGGATTGTTGAATCCGTATATGGACTAAACCAGGGTTTAGTCGACGGGGCCGTCGAACCCGACCGTTGGATAATGGCTCGCGAGAACCGCACCGTTATCTCCCATACGCCGGCCGAGCGCACGCAGTGGATGATTCCAGATAAATCCGGGGTTCAGCGTGCCGTTTTGCCGGATGCGGTTGCAAATCGTCCGCCGCTTAACGCTCAGGAAGTCATGCGTGTCTTTAAACTGGCGCTCGATGCTGAAGGTTTTTTCAAATCCCCCCAGGATCTGGAATGGACATTTCAAAAAAAAGATTTGTACGTACTCCAGTCCCGCCCGATAACCACATTACCATCGCAGAAAGAGGATGACAGCCGCAGCTGGTATTTGAGCTTACATCGCAGTTTTGAAAATCTGAAAGCACTCAGGGAAAAAATCGAAAATGAACTGATACCGGGGATGATAGCCGAAGCCGAAAAATTGGCGGAAGTGCCTCTGACCGAATTGACGGATAAACAATTGGCCGCGGAAATTGATCATCGCTGGGAGGTCAATCAAAAATGGACCAATATCTACTGGGAAGAATTTATTCCGTTTGCGCATGGTGTTCGTCTTTTTGGACAAATATACAACGATGCAATCCACCCGGAAGATCCATATGAATTCGTTGATTTGCTGACAAACACCGATATGGCCAGTTTAGAAAGAAACCAATTGTTAGAGTCCCTGGCGGAGATGATTCGAAAAAATAAATCCCTTGCAAAAGATTTAGCTGCCGGGCAATATGCCGGTCTCGATCCGCAGTTTTTAGAAGGCGTAGATCAATTTGTTGAAAAATTTGGCGATCTCACCTGTGCAGTTACCGGCGGGACGCATTGTGAGCAGACCTCAGATTCGCTCTATAAGATTTTGCTTGAGATGGCAGCGC
>JASFGZ010000442.1:0-4375 GCA_050123495.1 Desulfobacterales bacterium | reverse complement strand
AGGCAGAGGCGTGAAAGCCGGAGATTTGCTTTTTGATTCCATGTACAAAACCATTCCTCAATATGTTTCCAGCAGGACAAATGGTGATACTGAAATTGTGATTAAAAGCTGGGATCAAAAAATCTATGCACGCGGCTCAGGAACGGTTGTTTTACAGGAAATTTATAAATCCCCTGCCAATCGAGTCGTGCCGATAATATGAAGCAGAAATTTGGATTGACCCGCTTAAGCATCGGACATCTAAAATAAAGGAGGCCCATATGGGGGCGGTAAAACAGGCCGAATTAACACCGCAAGTCATCGCCCAGCGACGCACGCGCTGCCTTGCACACACTGACAATCTGATGATGGCGGTTATCGATTTCAATGATGGTCCGACATCAAAGCCGGACCCCCCTCACGCGCACCCCCATGAACAAGTCTCATATGTAGCCGCGGGTGAGATCAACTTTTTTCTCGACAATGCGCCCGTCCATCTGGGGCCGGGCGATATGTTCACGGTGCCGGCGAATATGCCCCATGCGGTCCAATTGCTCAGCGAGTATGTCCGCCTCATTGATTCATTCACGCCGATTCGAGAAGAATTTTTGAAATAGATCCGGCCACAGACAAAGGCGACGGCCCTGAGACCGATGCGGATGGGTGACAGATGGAATTTCCGGACCTGATTCACGCAAAGGAAAAATTAATCGAAACATTCGGGCGCGAAGAAGGAGTCCCGCTGGAGGACATTCGCATCCTGGCTTCGCCCTACCGGATTTGTCCCCTGGGTGCGCATATCGATCACCAGGGCGGTCCCGTGCTGGGAATGACCGTGGATGCGTATACCCTGATGGCCTTCGTGCCTGCGGATAACGCTGAGCTCAAACTCCGTAGCCAGAATTATCCGGGCCGGGTGGTACTCAATCTGGAAGATGTTCCTGAAAGAACCGGGGCCTTTTGGGGGGCTTTTGCCCGCGGCGCGGCTCTGGCGCTAAAAGAAGAATTCCAGATTTCCCGCGGTCTAAAAGGGCTTCTGAACGGAATGCTGCCAGGATGCGGTCTGAGCTCTTCGGCCTCGGTACTGCTGGCCTATTTGCATGCGCTGGCCGAAGTCAACGCCATAGATCTGGAACCCTGGGATTTAGTGCGGCTCACCCAAAAGGCTGAAAATAAGTATATCGGATTGAACAACGGTATTCTTGATCAAACCAGCATTGTATTCGGTCGCCGGGGACATCTGCTCCATATCGATACCAAGGGAAAAAGCGTTGATTCCTTCCCCGATACCCCCGGCAAAGAAACCTATCGCATTGTGGTGGCGTATTCCGGATATTCCCGTGAACTGACGACCACAGGGTATAATACCCGGGTCGAGGAATGTCGCGAAGCGGCCGGCCTGCTGGGCCAACGGGAAGGGCGCCCAGAAGCTCAAATCCTGTCGGATGTTTCCGAGGCGTCCTTCCAGCGCTATGGCAACAAACTTCCTTCGCATTTATTCCGGCGGGCCCGTCATTTTTTCAGCGAAGTCAAGCGTGTTCAGGATGGGTTAGCCGCCTGGCAGCAAGGGAGACTGGATGACTTCGGCCGGTTGATGTTTGACTCCTGCCGCAGCTCAATCGCGCATTACGAGTGCGGCAGCCAGGCCATTCATGACCTGCAGCAGATCGTCAGCTCCACAGACGGAATGATCGGCTCACGGTTTAGCGGGGGTGGATTCGGCGGATGCGTTGTCGGTTTTGTGCATCCCTCCCGTGCCGAAGATGCCGTCGCCAACATTCAATTCGCCTACCAGAAATGCCATCCCGAGGTCGCCGACCATGCTGCCGTTTATTTTACAGGATCCACTGATGGGGTTAAATTTTTGTGATTGCCGTATTGCTATGTGCAGGGTATGCCACCCGTATGTATCCGCTTACCGCGGACTTTCCGAAGCCGCTGCTGCCGGTTGCCGGAAAACCCGTCATCGATTATCTCGTGGAACAGATCATTGACCTGCCAGAAGTAACGCGTATCCATGTGGTCACCAACGCCAAATTTATTGAACACTTCAACGCCTGGCAGGTGAGGTGGCGGCCTGCAACTGCATCGAAGAAAATTGCGCTCGATATCCACAATGACGGCTCGACGGACAATGCCAATCGATTGGGGGCGGGCGCCGATCTCCGGTTTGTTTTTGAACAAATCGCCGAACCCTCTAAGGTCTTGGTTTCCGGAGGGGATAATATTTTTCTTTTTCGGCTCGGGCCCCTATGGCGGGATTTTCTGAAAGGGCAGCGGCACTATGTGATTGCGCTGCCTGAGACAGATGAAAACAGGCTGATGCAAACCGGTGTGCTGGCCCTGGGCAAAGAGAACCGGGTGTTGAGACTGCATGAAAAACCAAAACACCCGGCGTCCAGGTGGTTCTGTCCGCCGCTGTATTTTCTGCAGCCAACCGCCTGGCCGAAGCTCGATGAATTCCTGCGGACTTCAGGGCGCAACGATGCACCGGGTTATTTTATCGATTTTCTGAGCCGCACAGAAAAAGTGTATGCTTTTAAATTAAACGCCTCCCGCCTGGATATCGGCAGTATCGATTCCTACCGTGAAGCGCAAGAAGCTTTAATCAAACAACCTGGCAAAGATTTGCCATAAAGGTTGTTTTAAAAACTCAGATTAGGTTCAAAGGATAGAAGTGCCTAAAGTGAATTAAAATGCCTAAAGTGACGAAAGTTAAGGCGTCGCTGCGCTCCATCTTTTATATTAGATAGACAGAATTCCACGACTTTAGTCACTCCACGCCCGTCATGCGAGCAAGGCGAGGCGGGCGGGTTAGGTCACTCTAAACTTTAGCGCACTTATTTATTATGAGCATTTATCGGCGGCTGTTCTGCACCCTAATAAAAAATCAGACCTCCAGGGCCGGCACCTTGATCGCGTATTTCTTTTTCCGTTATCGAAACGCTCTGCGGATCGGCGTTCTTTTGAGCGGCAGCTGGACCGGTTTTCCGCCGGTCAGCGCCGAGCGGTAAATTGCCAGGATAATTTCAATGGCCTTGCGCCCTTCGGCACCGTCCACCAGCGGTTGGCCCCCTTTTTTAAGAGCTTTGACCATGTCTTCGAAATTCTTCCGGTGGGGGACATAGTCAATGGCGGCCGGATCAGCCGACCCGGCACCCGGTCCGCCTTGTGTGGCCGAGAACTTTTGCATGATTTTATTATCGTTGGATCGGCGCCTTTTAAAGTCCCAGACCGTAAAACTGTTGTCCCGCATAAAAATGGATCCTTCCGATCCGCAAATGTGAACTTCCGCTGGATGTCCGGTCGGTGAATAGCAGCAGGTAGAACCTTCGATGACACCCATAGCGCCGTTTTTAAACTTCAGAATCGCAACCGCGTTGTCCTCCGTTTCAATGCGTTTGTGGATGGCGCGATCGGCAAAAGCACACACCCATTTCACCTCGCCGGCCAGATAAGTGAGCAGATCAATGGTATGAATGGACTGATTCATCAGCGCACCGCCGCCATCCAACTTCCAGGTGCCGCGCCAGTATCCGCTGTCGTAATACGCCTGGGTGCGATACCACTTGATGTAAGCATCTGCCAGGGTAATCTTACCCAGACGACCGCCATCCATCGCTTTCTTAAAAATCTGGGTGGCTTCATTGAACCGGCGCTGGAAAATGCCGGCCAGCATGACCTTGTTCTTTCGGCAGGCCGCGATCATTTTATCCACCCGCTCCAGGCTGACCTCTATCGGCTTTTCGCAGGCAATATGCTTGCCGGCGGCCGCCGCCTTTTCAACCGGTTCTAAATGGGCCCCACTGGGAGTCGCAATGGATACGATATCCAGTCCGGGGTGTGCCAGAAATGTCTTGTAATCCGTGTAGGCCGCACAGGCATATTTTTTTGCCACCCGTCGGGCATTGGCCCTTTTGCGTGAAAATACGCAGGCAAGGTGACCCCCTTTCATCGCCGCGATGGCCTGGGCGTGAAAATCGGCCACCATACCGCAACCGACAATACCAAATCCATAACCGCCTTTTTTTGCCATTAAGCCCTCCTTTTCTGAGTCACCGACCACCCGCGGAGCGGGTGGCTTGGATTTTTGCGTTTATGCTGCGCACTTACTTTAACGGATCAAAAGGTGAAGCCAGCGCCCGTTTTCTGGCCTCGGCCAGCAGCGTGTATTTTGAGGCAAGGCATGCACGCGTTTCCGGCGGACAAGCACCCTGTATGAGATAATTGAGGTACAGGTCCCGTACCTGGCAGAAATGTTCTTCATGAGTGGTCCTGAGCGCATCCGGAATATCGATTAAAATTTTATCTTCTTCCCGGTTCAGCGAAAGTCCCGGATATTTATGCGACCACCTCTCCAGACATCGCTGAACCGCTGCCTGTACCCGGGCCGGAT
>JASFGZ010000441.1:0-4376 GCA_050123495.1 Desulfobacterales bacterium | reverse complement strand
GCATTCTAATGAGATGGGTGGAATCCTATCGCCTGGGCATCGGCCATGCGCCATTCTCGAATTTATACGAATCACTCATCTTTTTTGCCTGGACAATCGCCCTGATCTACTTGTTCATTGAGCGTAGAGCTCGCAACCGTATTATCGGTGCATTTACAACCCCGATTGCGTGCCTGGCAATGGCTTATGCCTCATTGAAACCCGGTATTAGCAGTGACATCCAGCCTCTCATTCCCGCACTGAAGAGCAACTGGTTGATCGCCCACGTGATTACCTGCTTTATCGGTTATGCGGCTTTTGCGATTGCTTTCGGCATCAGTGCCATGTATCTGATGAAGCAGGCGTCAGATGAGGAAAAGGTGATCTGGCTCGATTTTGTCAAACCAATAACATTATTGGTTATTATCGCGCTTTTCAGTCGTGTTCTTCTGTTCGGAAACTGGGCGTTTTCCATAATGACGGCGCTTCCCATCTGTCTTGTTTTTTATGCCGGCGTATTTAGCGTTCGTCGAATGCCCGCAGACATTAAAAACAGGTTACTGGAAAAGTTTCCGGAACCCCGTGTTCTGGATGAACTTGGCTACCAAATGGTTTTGTTTGGATTCCTCTTTTTATCGGTGGGTATCATCACCGGTGCCGTCTGGGCCAATTCCGCCTGGGGACGTTACTGGGGATGGGACCCAAAAGAAACCTGGTCGCTGATTACCTGGTTTGTCTACGCCACCGTACTGCATGCAAGGATGATGCGCGGCTGGCGCGGACAACGCATTGCCTATCTTTCGATGGTTGGTTTTGCGGCCGTGTTATTTACGTATTTTGGCGTAAATCTTTTGCCCGGACTGCACAGTTACGGGGCATTTGGCCAATGATTTTTGCTTGACAAAAACCAGATCGATACGGTACACAACCGCAGGCTTAATTCCTGTATACAGCCCCCAAAAATAACGATAATCTCTTGAAAATATTTGATTTTTTAGCAGTGACGGTTTTAATGCATTCTTGGATTCTGCCAAAGCGCCAAACAAAGGCATCAGGCTATCCTAACCCTATCATCTTCAATTTAACGGAGCTTCCATGAGTATCGATGAGAAAGCCAATGAGGTTTCAGCAGAAGGTGCGGATCCGCGACCGACACCCCCCTCTTCAAAAACAGCAGAATCAGACAATGATACTGAAAGCGGGGCCGGGATCCCGATTGTTCTGTTTTTTACACTCGGCTTTATTGCCAGTCTTATTGTCGGCTGGGTGATTTTCCCTCAAGTTCTCTACTCACAGAAAAGACAGCCTGTCGATTTCAACCATGTCCTTCACGAAGAGGAAGTGGATAATAGCTGTGAAAGCTGTCATTTTTTCAGGGAAGACGGGACGTTTTCCGGAGTGCCCACACTGGCCCAGTGTATTGATTGTCATGAAGAGGTCAACGGTGAGGATCCCGAGGAAGCCAAATTCGTAAACGAATATGTTGCCAAGGGGCGGGAAGTTCCCTGGCTGATCTATTCCCGGCAGCCGCAAAACGTATTTTTTTCACATGTCGCCCATGTGAAAACAGCGCAAATGGACTGTGTCACCTGCCACGGACATATTGGCGAATCCGAAAGCTTAAAAGTCTATGAAGAAAACCGCATTTCCGGTTACAGCCGGGATATCTGGGGCAGGAATATCGCCGGTATCAAGCGCAATTCATGGGATCGCATGAAGATGGATGACTGCGCGGAGTGTCATCAGAGAGAAAACGTCAACCAAAACAGCGTTCAGACCCTCAAGGGGGGCTGTTTTGTGTGTCATCATTAAGAAATGCCTGCCCGCACTGCAATACAATCGGTTGAAACGATTCTTCGCACTTTATAAATGTGCATAAGTTTACGGGGAAATTTATATGAAAGTAGATAGAAGAAGTTTTTTAGCATTCGTTCTTGGAGGTGCCGCCGGGACCGCGTTGACACCCTTGCCCTGGAAACTAACGGATGATCTTGCCATCTGGAGTCAGAATTGGCCCTGGATACCGGTTCCGGTGAAGGGCGAAATCAGCTATGTTACCTCCACCTGTACGTTGTGTCCGGGGGGTTGCGGGATTTCGGTCAAAAAAGTTGCTGAACGGGTGATCAAAATAGCGGGACTGCAAGGGCACCCGGTAAACGATGGCGGCCTGTGTATTTTAGGAGCCGCCGGTGCGCAGCTTCTGTATGGCCCGACGCGCATTCAGGCACCCATTAAAAAGATCAATGGCCGCTGGCAAAAGATATCATGGCAAGAAGCCATTACCGAACTGGCGGCCAAGCTAAAAGAATTGCGTGCCGGTGGTGCGGCCCATTCTGTGGCCTGTGTGGCCGGATCCGACCGGGGCACCGTTCCGGAGCTTTTAAACCGCTTGTTAACGGTTTACGGTTCTCCCAATTTCTTCCGGACGCCATCGATTTGGGACTCCTATGAGCTGGCCTTATACCTGACCCAGGGTACCCGGTCTATAACCGGATTCGATATCGAAAATGCCGACTTTGTCTTGAGTTTCGGCAGCGGTCTGATCGAAGGCTGGGGATCCCCCGGGTATATGTTTCGCGCCAAGGCCAAGTTGCGGGATAATGGCGGTCGCATCGATCAAGTCGAGCCGCGGCTGTCCAAAACAGCGGCCAAATCCGATCACTGGATTGCAACCAATCCCGGCACCGAGGGCGCTCTGGCATTTGGCCTGGCCCATGTGATTATCAAAGACAAGCTTTATAACCAAAAATTTGTTGACGGCTACACCACGGGATTATCCGTCCGCTATCAACGCATAATTGACGGTTTTCCGCCGGAAATTGTTTCCAGGATGACCGGTATCAGCAGCGGCACGATTGTGGCTTTAGCCAAAGATTTTGCGCGCGCCCGCAAACCACTGGCGATTTGCGGACAGGGCCAGGGCCATCAACCGGGGAGCCTGCAAGAGTTTTTAGCGGTGCATACGTTAAACGCCCTGGTGGGCAATATCAACCAACCCGGGGGCGTTTGGGCGCTACCCGAGCCGGATTATATCGAATGGCCCGAGCTGGAAATGGATAGCGTCGCTTCAGAAGGGATGCAACAGCCGCGGGTGGATGGTGCCGGCAGCCACCGATATCCGAATGCCCGCTATTTATTGCATCGTCTGCCGCAAGTCGTAAACGCCAGTGCTGAGTCACCGGTTCAGGTACTCTTTGTCGCCGGTGCCAATCCGGTGTACTCTTTGCAGGATACCGAATCAGTGAAAAAAGCGTTTGAGAAGATTCCCTTTGTCGTTAGTTTTTCATCCTATATGGATGAAACCGCGGAATTGGCTGATATGGTGCTTCCAAACCATGTCTTTCTGGAACGCTACGAAGATGTACCGGCAGCGATGGGCTTTCACAAACCCATCATCGGCTTAGCACAGCCGGCCATCGAGCCGCTGTTTAACACCCGACATACCGGCGATGTGATTATTCAACTGGCCAAAGCGCTTGGCCATACCATTGGCGCAGCCTTTCCCTGGGATGATTACGTCACCTGTCTGGAAGAAACCCTGGGCGATAATTGGGATACCCTGGTTGAAGAGGGCTACTGGGTGGATGCCGAATTTAGCGGCGCGGATTGGGATGCTGCATTTGAGACCGATTCGGCAAAATTTGAATTTAACAACGACGAAATAAACATGCTGGCCGACTACAGCCCGCTAAAACCCGAAGGGGATGAAATACTCTATCCGCTGACGCTGGTGCCGTATGATACGATGCGGCTTGCCAGTGGTTATGTGGGATCACCGCCGTTTCTGATTAAAGCGCTTGAAGACACGATTTTGCAAGGCAAGGAGGTTTTGGTGGAAATCAACCCGGAGACGGCCAAGCAACTTGGACTCTCAGAAGGAAGGGTTGCTAATCTGACCACCCTCAAAGGCTCTGCCCGGGTTAAGATCCATCTTTCAAACGGGATTATGCCCGGCCTGGTCGCCCTTCCCCGGGGCCTGGGCCATACGGCCTATGACAGATTTTTAGCCGGCAGGGGGGTCAATTACAATCGGCTCAGCAGCCCTATAGAGGACCCCGCATCGGGCCATAATGCGGCCTGGGGCATACGGGCCAAGCTCACGAAAGCTTAGATTGATTAAACAGTGTTTATTGAAGATTGAATATTTGAGAAATGCTGTCGTTATATTTGAAATATTTAAACATCAATCGGCAATAGAAATTATAAAATAATTATTGCCAAGGGGTGCAGATGGAAACGGAAAACGCCAAGAAGTTTGGAATGGTCATCGATCTGGATAAATGTACAGGCTGTGGCGCCTGTATGGTTGCCTGTATGGCAGAGAACAATATCCCCTTTCGGGAAGATGAAACCGACAAGCTGATAAGTGTTTCGTGGATGCGCGTTTACAGGTTGAC
>JASFGZ010000440.1:0-4380 GCA_050123495.1 Desulfobacterales bacterium | reverse complement strand
GGTTAGATCTAGTGCGCGGGCGAACACCTGTCGTTCCGTCCGGGTGGTTTGGTCGACCACTTCGGAAAGCGCTGTTGAATTTTTATCAAACAAAATTAAATCAGCGCCTTTTAAAGCGAACACTTCCGCGCAGGCCCGGCCGATTCCCTGTCCAGCTCCCGTAATCAACGCCAAATGACCGCTGAGTTCCATAAGCTATCTCCTTTTGATGCGAAAAGGCACCTGTACACGCACCCATTTCACCGAGGTGCGCAGGATCAACTCCTGCCAGAGTTCCGAGGGTTCTTTATCAAAAACCGTTTCTGCATCGGCTTTTAAAACATGCCAGTCGCCTCTGGACCTTTCAAAATCGAGTTGATGGGGTGCCCAACCCGCATAGCCGGCAAAGATTCGAAACCGCTCATCTTTAGCTGAATTCTTCATCAAGCGCTCAAGAACCTTCCAGCTCGAACTTATGTAGACATCCGTAATTACCTCCTGCGATTCTTCAGGCATCTGTGAGGTTCCGACAAGCAGCAAGATCTGGTTTACCGCGACCGGCCCGCCGACGTAAATGGTATCCTTGCGTTCCTTTAACGCCTTTATATCCGGAAAAACCGTTGCAAGTTTAACTTCCGATGGGCGATTGATGACCAGGCCCATGGCACCGTCCTGTCCGTAATCGATCAGGAGCACGACGGTTTCCTTAAAATTCGGATCTCTGAGCCGGCGGCTGGCCACCAGAAACTTGCCTTTGGCCAATTCTTCCTTAGAATCAAAACCGCCGGGATCCTTTTTCGGAACAGCAACCTTTAGCAGCGGCGTTGTGCGGCCTAATCCGGAAGATTGGGCTTTCCAAACCGGGTGCTCTGCACCCGGTTCCGCCCGCAGCGATTGGGGCACTTCGCGTCCCTGTCTTTTACCGCCATTGGCGGTAAAATCCAAACCACCCGCTTTGCGGGTGGTCGTTGACTCTGCACCAAGCACGGGTCGGACGTGAACGGTTGCCGGCAGCATCATGATAATGAGCAGCGCAAAGATTATAGATCGTTTTACGATGCGTCGGTTTGCAGATCTGTTAGGATTCAATTTTTCCACTCTCCGTTTAAAAGGTCAAGTTGGGGATGACGCTTAAAATCCGATACCTTTAAAACCCTCCAAATGGGCCTGCTTGACCAACCAGTCTCCATTTTTTTTTATCATTTGAAGATTAAGCTGGTACAAATCAGCATTTTCGCCCACTTCCTCAAGCCACCGCCCGGGGTCCTTGTAAAGCTCTTTTAATGCGGGCACATTTCGATCTTTTTTAACAATCAAGAGATAAACCGTCGAAGAGGCTTTACTTTCGTTTGATGTGAGATTAACAGACGGTTCGGGATACAAAACCTTAAATTTGCCATAGTGCTTACATGCCGCCCAGATAATTCGTTTGATTTCCAGCCGGTTATGTTGACCCGGAAGCGCAACGATGTCTTCAGCTGTCAGTTCCATAATTCCGCCGACGTGGTGATCTTCCGCCAATTCCGCTCCTTTTTTAATTAAATCGCGGATGGCAGATACCTCATCTTTTGGCGAACACGATGAAACAAGCGCAAAAATAATCGCCCAGAGGATCGCGTGTTGGGTCCATTTTTTTCTAAAGCGGCAACCGTTCATCTACACAAGTTTCATTATTTAAAAATGACTGCTTAAGAAATATACGATCAGGTGTCTTCAACAAGCATGTCTCTTGTCAGCTTTCCGGGCGCTTCTGCACCGATCAAGCTCATGATGCGTTTCATCTCTTCCGTAATTTGATCGATGATATCACGGACGCCGTCGCGACCTTCGGCGGCAAGACCGAATAAGATCGGACGGCCAAGGCCCACCAGTGAAGCGCCAAAAGCCAGCCCTTTTAGCACATCGCTGCCGCGCCGGAAACCGCCATCGGCAATCAGAATCGCTTTTCCCCCAACGGCTTCAACAATTTCCTCCAATACTTGCAGCGCATGCGGCAAATAGTCCAGGGTGTGTGCGCCGTGGCTGGAAACCACCATACCGTCGGCGCCGGCTTCAACGCATTTTTCGGCATCCCGCCGGTTTAAAACGCCTTTGCAGATCAAGGGACAGGAAACTTTTTTGCGGATGTCTTTTAATTCTTTTAGAGAAAGTGGTGCACAGTCCGAGGCCACCGGTTTGTCTTGGATTTTGGTGCCCTGCCCGGCGTCGGTTTCAATGCCGACCCAGGTAACGCCGGCTTTCTGAATGTCTTCCAGGCACTGGAACATCTTGTCCCGATCCTTTAAAGGCTTGGCATTGGCTACGACCGGAACACCGACAGAAGCAAGTTTATTTAAATTCTTAGGGATTGGCGTGCCGGTCCACATAAGACTGCCGGCATCTTTTAGACCCTCGGCCACATCCATCAAGCCGTTATCCGTTATGGCCGTAATCGGCATGGTCATGGCGGACATAATCACCGGAGTTGCCAGCTCAACGCCGAGGATCCGGCAGGCCGTATCGGGCGCCACTCCATCGATGTATTGGGGACGGAAGGTATATCGGTCAAGGATGCGACGGTCGTGCGCTACAATAAATCCGGTTTCAACCGCATCCAGCAACCAGCCGAACTCTTTTTTTCGGATAAGCCTTTCTCCTTTCTCGTAAATGTCGGTGAGTCCCATAAAAATCGTCTCCTTTTTTTTCATCCAAATGGTTCCGCTTCCGATTTTAAATTCACTGTACTGTAATTTGAATCTTGACGAAATGCAACCGTGGTGGGGGATGTTATTAAACAATGATATTTTTATGTTGCGCTATGGGGTTTGAAAATCATTCTGGATATCGTACCAGGAGGTATATCGGCTAACTTTGTGGTTTAAATCAGCACGCCTATTCCAGGGACGGTCAATTAGTGCTACCGGGATGCCCATATTTTGCGATAGGTGTAAAGCCATTTTTGCCGAGTCTTCGACGGCAAGACTAAACTTCATTTCAGAAAATTCTTCGATCGAAACGGCAGTCTTTGTATCAATATTTTCCCGGGAATATTTATCGACCATCGTAAAGGAATGGTAGGGCACCTTGTGTTTTGCAAGCCAATCCAGTGATGCTTCATATGCACTGGTGAGTCGACCGGTCACGATCGAAATTTGATAACCAAGCCTGGCCCAGTGTTCTAATGCACCAATGGCACCTTCCATGGGGGAAAACGACATGATCACATCGGCCTGATGGACCCTGTGAAAAAAATGCTCATATTCGCTGTCGGTAAGATTAAAAGAAGCTTTGAGATCGAACGAAAAGATGTCCTCAAAATTTACACGCTTACCGAATTCAAGCTTCAATATTTTAAGAAATGCGCTGGTGGTATCAGACAGTACGTCATCAAAATCTACATATATCGGTGACATGATTCTCTCTTAAATGTATTATCCGGCCTTGCCACGCGCCTTAGGGCGCGGCTTCTGGTAACTTCAATATGTATTCACTTAGTCAATTCAGTCAACTATTTTCCCTAATTCCCATACTAAATGTCAATATTTCCTGAACGTCCCGTTCCTATGCATCTCTGCCTTGCTGTTTTTGAAGTAATTTCTGGAGATGAGCAAAGAATTCATTTCTTATCTTTTCTATATGTAATGCCTCCCTGTAATCAAGTATAGCGCTATCCTTACGCTTAAAGCGATCTGGTTGAACCTGTAATGCATAAGAATTGACCTGTCTTTTCCAAAACCATTCTGCGCAACAGAATTGGATGTTTCGCGGTTCGATAGGTGTGATTTCTTTCAGAGCCTCAAGCAACCATCTACCCAAATCACCGTTCTGAATACAAAGGCAAATATAGGCGATCCTGTACGCCACTCTGTCAAGGGTATCTGTAATTGGCAAGGGCTCGAGGTTGTGAGGATCGCTTTGACCCTTATAGATAAAATGTCCATAGCAGCTCTGCAGGGTGAAACAATATGGCAATTTATTAAAATCGTTGATGAGCTCGATGATGGGTGCATCGATCAAATCATCGCTGAGACCGGCCAGACGTTTTTGCCTTTGATCCTGATAATTCGGATTTTCCACCATTTTTTTAGGATCTGTAAAGGTCTCCACCGGTGCCGTTCCTGTCCTTCGGATGATTGATTCTGTTTATCCGGGCCGCATAGCCGTTGGCTTCCGAAGCACTGTTAGCAAGTTTAATTTCAGCAGAACGCTATTTAATTTGAATGCTGACGGTAACGCCAAGTCTCTCAATATCTCGAAAAAATTGTATGGGTTCAACCCAATTCGCCCGGAACCACAATCCAGAACTTTCAATACTTCCGTTTAGATATTGTAGTAAACAGGGAACAACGGTTAAAACATAAGCATCGTTTTCGGTAAGTCTCATATGCATGCAGCGATTTTTTTGTCTTTCAATCCCGTTGC
>JASFGZ010000439.1:0-4384 GCA_050123495.1 Desulfobacterales bacterium | reverse complement strand
GCCGCCTGAATGATCCTCCCGAATAATTGGCCCACAAATCCGATAACCAACAGACCGATTCCGATCAGAACAATTTGAGCACTGCTTTTCCTGCTTCCGGTTCTAAATCGCAGAATAAGATATCCGATGTTGGCAATTACCATGATTCCGCTGAGAAGACCGATTAGACGAATGTTCAAGCGCATATCACCGTTCAAGATATGGCTGAATTCATGAGCGATAACGCCCTGCAGCTCGTCGCGGTTTAACAGCTTCAAGCAGTTGCGGGTAACCGCAACCACCGCATCATTGGGAGCATAGCCGGCGGCAAACGCATTAATGCCTTTTTCGCGGTCGAGGATGTAAACCTGGGGCACCGCAATACCGGATGCAATCGACATCTCCTCAACGACGTTGATAAGCCTGCGCTCGTCGGAATCTGTCGTAGCAGCATGGATGAGCCTTCCGCCCAGGTTTTCAGCGACAGAACGACCCCCCTTCGCCAACGCAATAATCTTCGTTATACTGCCGATGAAAATAACCAGCAGGGTGATGCTTACCACCCAGAATCCCAGGTGGGGCTGGACCCAGTTAAATTCTGCAGGGTTGAAGCCCGGTTGGCGAGCGCCATAGGAAAACAGAATAAATACAGCGATCGAATAAACCGCTAACACCACCGCCAGCACGGCCAGAATAAACAAACCGATCAACTGGGTTGTCTTTGTTCTTGATTTATCCTGTTCTTTAAAAAAATCCATTAGAAGGATACTTTGGGCGCTTTTCTTTCTTCGGGAGTCTCGGTGGACTCCAGCAATTGTGCCTGAGAGAAGTTAAACATACCCGCTATGATCGTTTGGGGGAATTTTTCGCAGGCGATATTGTAAGCGGTCACTGAATCGTTAAATGCCTGGCGGGCGAATGATACGCGGTTTTCAGTGGATGTCAACTCTTCCTGGAGCTGCAGCATGTTCTGGTTCGCCTTCAAGTCGGGGTAATTTTCAGCCAGAGCAAAAAGACGGCCCAGCGTTCCCGAAAGTAAGGTCTCCGCGCTGGCCAGATCTTTCATCGCGGCTGGATCGCCGGGGTTTCCGGATGCTTTCTGACTGGCACTTAAAGCGCTGTTTCTGGCGTTGATGACGGCCTCCAGGGTTTCGCGTTCATGCTTCATATAACCCTTTGCGGTTTCAACCAGATTCGGTATCAGGTCATAGCGGCGTTTGAGTTGAACATCGATTTGAGAAAACGAATTTTTGTAACGGTTTCGCAGCGTGACCAGACTGTTGTACATAGCAGCGACCAATATGATTACCAAAAGAATGATTCCCCCGATAATAATTGCTGCGGTCATTTTATCCTCCTAACCGTAAGGTGATGGTAAAAATAAGCTCAAAATGTTTGTTACCCTACAATAAATCAAAACTTAAGTAAATGTTATGCCCGGGTGTCATGCCGACAAAGACATTACAAAAGTTGTGTTTTAAATTTAAGTCCAGATTTTGTTATTTGGGATTTTAGCGCTTATATTTTTTTGATGCGTAAAAATTTTACACCGAACCCGTCTTCGCTCGACCATATCACCTTAGCAGAAATCCTGGCAGTTTTGGCATTTTTTAACGGAATGGCCAGCGTTATGGTTTGTCCGGTGTTGATGGCGTCATCGGTTTCGATAAAAACGCCGGCAGGACAAATATTCTTTGTGATCGCCTTTTTAAGATGGTTTTTGGTGGCATAAACAATGGATTTGGAATACGGTTTGCGGGGATGTTTCCTTTGGTCCTCGACTATTTTCAAATTCGTGTTGGGCAAACGCTGTTTATCATAATCAATGCTGTATCTAACACCGTAGCCATACTTAAAATAAGAAGTGGGCAATTCCCGGCGCCACATGATTTTTGCACGCACACACTCATAAGTATCATTAAATTCTGTGTACGGTGAATATTCGATTCCAATGAAAATCTCCTCGCCCAGACGCAGCAAACTGTCTGTCTCAAAATACAAACCATGCGCACTGTAATCGAGCATTCTGGCCTGATATATAACGCCGGCTTTCAAGTTTTCGATACGTACCGGTGATTTATACTTTATGCGGGCGTTATTTCTATTTTCAGGGTTTTCGCCCATGTTTCCGACACCGTGGAATATTAATATTCGAATTTATATATTTATGAATAATATCGGCATATTCGCAAAAAACTTGATCGCAAACAGTTATAGGCCAAAAGGGTAGGTTGGCTGTGAAGCAGACAACAATGTTGTGATAACCTCGGCCTGACAGTAAGCTTCAAGCATCTGCGCGACCCGGTCACGGGTGTCAATTGATCGGGCTTCACTGTTTTCCCCGAGGCCGTCTATATTCATGACGATGATCCGGGTGTCTTCAGCAATGCGGGTTTTATGGCCATTGCGCCAGTTCCAGCGCCGACACATCACCTCCTTTGACTCAGGGACCACATAAATGACTTCTCCGGGGACAGGCTGCTCTATAATATCAGGGCTTCCCAGAGGGCTGAATGTCTCGCTGCCATCCGCATAGCGAAGCTCCAGGCTGCCGCCGGCGCGCATGACATCGTCTCCACCGACCGGGGTGGCATCCCGAATGGAGTTGATGTTCATAATGGCGACGACTTTATTGATAAAGGGAATCCTGGCCCCCTGCTTCTGGACGCGCTTTAAAAGGGCACAATGGGCCGGCGGAAATTTATTCGGATTCGAACCAAATTGCCGATGGGCGTCATTCCAGGCCGCTGCGCGCGGATCTACCTTTAGGTCGATTGGTTGTTGAGCTGCCTGTGCGATCGTCTCGTTGAGTAAGTCTTCAAGTTCTCGGGAGTGGCCCTGATTATCCATATTTCTGGCAATCACAATCCCGCGCCGGAAGGTGGGGTGTTCTTCAAATATCTTTGGATGAATCCGAATGTCAGTCATGGTGCGCTGCGATTAAGACTTTATTAAATTTGCTTTTCAGATAGTAATTATTTATAGGCACTAAAATCAACGCCTCTCATATTTCCGCGCTTTTCGTACCAGTCCATTTCATCTTTGGGAGGCGTCACAATCTCTTCGGGTTGTTTACGTACCAACTGAATTGCCTCCGATGGGCAGGCTGATACGCAAAGACCACAGCCGATGCACTTTTCTTTAATCACACGGTAGGCATCCTCGCCTTCCTCAATGGCATAGACCTGGCAGCGTTCATCCGCACATGTCCCACAGGCAGTACAGGCCTCCGGATCAATCTCGGCAAAGTAATATGAATTCACCGCATTCGATATGCCCCACGCATTGATCGAACGCAGGACCCCACAGCAGCACCCGCAACAATTGCAGATAAAAAAATGGTCCTTTTCTACATTCCAGGTCATGTGAACCAGGGCATCCTCCTCACACTTTTCAATCAGGGCATAGGCTTCTTCCTTGGACAGATTGCGTCCATATGGATATTGATCAAACACCCCTTCAATGGGTGCGATGGCCATACAGACCTCTAAAGGCCGCTCACAGGGACTATCCATCAAACCCTGCTCTTTTTTGCAGATGCAATCCTGTACCATGAAGGATTTTCCGGTTTCGATAATCGAAGATACCTTCTCATAGGGCAACGCTTCATGTGTGGCCTGAATTTCGCTTTCGATGGGAATCACCTGCATGAGCTGGGGCTTGTTTTTAAAAAACTGTTCACCAAAAGCCCGGCCATATTCTTCACTCATTTCTGCCAGTTCACGATCCATATGATGAACCTGATGCTCGTAAATACCGAAAATCCATGGAAGCATTTTAAATATTTTAACACCCCCGACATTTACGCCGAATATCTGACCGCGCCGTTGCATTTCAGTCAGATGGTCCTCTAAGCCCTCCAACGAACGTCCGGTGCGGTCGGCAATCTGCTGGGCCGTTTCCCAATTTAAGCGCAAATCACAGAACAGGTCGGCATCTTCAGGACGAAATATCTTTTTCAGCAACTGGATTTCTATGCCCGACTCGGTTGCCGGGAAACCATTGGGCAGCGTGTCAAGCACCTTGGCCAGTCTACGATACACATCATCACTCATAGATATACTCCTTTCAGGTTTAAATGCGGGCAATGGAAATACCCGGACAGGTTGGAACTTAGATATTGTCTATCATGGGGGGTTTTATAGAGGCAAGAATAAAAAAAATTCGAATGTCTTACGGACATTTTAGGATCAGAGAGGCCAGGGAGTATACAAGAAGCTATCTTAAAAACGCGTCTAAGAGCCCATGGCGCCGTTGCGAACCGGCTCAAAATGCGCAGATACTAACGTGTATGCTCCTCTTTTGAGCCGCCCCGCGCCTTGCCCTGAGCCCTGATCCACATTCTTGAGATAGCTTCACACCGATATAATGGAGGCGTCCATAAATGGACATCTCTATTCTTGGG
>JASFGZ010000438.1:0-4392 GCA_050123495.1 Desulfobacterales bacterium | reverse complement strand
ACTCCGGCAGGAAGGCTTCACCCTGAAAACTGTTCAGGAGAACATCCGCCCGTTTAACTACGATCGTGAGGCCATGATTCAGGTATTGATCAATCTGATTGAAAACAGCATTAAATTTGGTCAATCGGCAGGTCGGAAAGAAATTACGGTTCGAATCTACCAGGACGCTGACCGGGTGAAGATTGCAGTTGCTGATCGCGGACCCGGAATTCCCCGCCATGCGCTAAAAAAGGTTTTCGACGATTTCTACCGGGTGGATAACGCGCTGGCGCGGAAAACCCGGGGTACCGGCATCGGATTGGCGCTGGTTAAAAAATTTATCAATTTAATCGGAGGGCAAGTCAGCGCCGAGAATAACCCGGAGGGCGGCTGCACCATTATTATTTCCTTGCCATCAAAACGGTTGATTTCAAATCAACCCTTTTGATCCAGCACATTTCTTACCGTTTTCGATAGGTTACGAATTGTAAAGGGCTTCATTATGAGCCCTTTGATACCCAATTCCTGGGCCCGCCGGTCATCGATTCTTCGACTGTAGCCGGTGCAGATAATAACGGGTATATCAGGACGGATTTTCATCAATTCCATTGCCAGGATGTCACCGGCGATGCTGTGGACATGGATACCGCCGGTATCTTCCATCGCATGCGCCGAGTTGGTGCAAAGATTCATTATAACCGGATGGATTTGGGTCGGATCGGCAAAAATAGGATCCACGGTTGTTTCGATATCCGGTTTTATCTCGATGGTGGTCGGCAACGAGGCCCGCAACAGTTTTAATACTTCCTTGATGATGGGTGTTGATGAAATTACCTTGCAGGTATTTTTTCATGGTCCAAGGAAATGTTATCTTTGGAGCATTTTGCGTACGCTCCAGGATCGGTTCGATTCCTCTGCGCACCACTCATGGCTGTAGAATTTAGATTTTTGGTCTTCAGAAAATTGAAAGACATAACTTCGATCCGCATCGGCAAATTCTCCGATCTGTTGAAGCGTATGATTAATTTCATCATCAACTTGATCGGGATATAGGTTAATAAACTGGCTGGAAACCGTGATACATCTTTTGTTGGCATAAACGATACGGCCCCTCTTGTTAATAAAAATCATATTAGGGGATTGCTCGGCAAAGGTTCGAAAGCCATACTTTGGTTTTATCGATGTTGTCTTTCCAGGCCGGGCGGCAACCTGTTTTTCAAGTGTCTGGATGCGTTTTACCAACTCAGCATGGGTTGGATTTTCCATCAGACCGCCCATATGAATAACTAAAAAAAGCGCATACCTGTTTGTTATGCAAACGGTTGCGCCTTTGGTGATGTGCTCAATATGCGCCTATTATGGTTTTTGTAAGAATTTCTAATGATTTCTTATATTTTATACCGCATTTGCTTCTGAATTGTCAATTTTTTCTCAATTTTTGCAAAAGTTTAAATTTAGGGTTGAAATTTTTTTATTTATAGCGCATTAATTGCCTTTCAATTCATCATCAGGGTTTAGAAGGCCTTGACGACCCATCACCGAAAATTATAGATTCGATTTTATTTATTATAGAAATTACTTGAGTTCGCTACAGGGAGTTGAGAATGCAGAAAATAGGTCTTTTATGCTTGTGCTTTAGTATGGTTTTGGTTTTTGGAAGTATTGCGATGGTTGGGGGGCAGGAAACCGAAGATGAGATGGTGGTTCCCATGGGGATTATCGTGCTTGAACCGCCGGAATCGGTGGAATCCAAGCGATCTTCCGTTGAGTTCCCTCATTCCACCCACTTTGCCAGCGTTGATTGCAGAACCTGCCATCATAAATGGCAAGGAACCGAAATAATAAAGGGCTGTACCACTACAGACTGTCATGATGTGACGGTTTCGCCGACCCGGTCCGGAGAAGGCGGAACAAATCCGGATCTGGCCATAAGGTATTATAAGGCTGGCTATCACCAGATGTGTATTGGATGTCACAAGGAAATAAAGGCCCAGAACATACAGCTGGAGACGTCACATAAAGAGTTGAAAGAGGCATTGACGGTCCCCGGTCCAACCAGTTGCATTCAATGCCATCCGAAAGAGGAATAGAGCGCTGACAATAGCACTAAAAGCATTCAAGCCAACCCAACAAAAGTGCTGCGCTAAAATTTTAATGCAGGCGTTTTTCCCTTAGCCGGCTATATTTTTCAAGCCGGGCTGTAAATTTTGTTTGTCGATGACCCTCACCGGTAAAAAACACTACCAAGTGCAGGCTTCTTTTTTTTAGGCCCAGAAAAAAACCGGTGATTTTAACCGATCCAGAAACAAATTCTGAGGATCGATCTGCCTGATCGGGCTTTCCCGCTCCCAGCGCAATTACCGATCTGAAAAAACACGTCAAATTCTCATCATCAAAAATGCGATCCGGCGGCGGACAGATATCTTCATATTTGCCTAAAATAAAATTTTCGAGCGCCTTGCGAAACACCCGGCGCAGCGTATCGGTTTTGGCAAAACAACCCATACCGACGATATTTGATTTCTGATCCATTGTGCCACCCCTTTTCATCTGTCTACTGTCATGTCCGACAAAAATGATACAAAATTCATAATGACTATGTTTTCAGGTTTCAGTGTTCAGGTGTCAGTCTCCTGGTTCAAAGGTTAAATGTTATCCGGCCTCTTGTCACTGGCTTCTGACAATATGATTTTGACCTGTAGCGAGCAGCCAGCAGCCAGCAACCAGAAGACATACCTTTGGCTGCAACCGCTGTAAGCGGCAGAGACCTGACACCTGACACCCAACACCTGAAACCTAAATTATTCATAAGTGCCGCAATGTTCATTAAAGTAGACGGTGGCTTCTTCGACTGTATCGAAGGTGATCCAATCCCGCCAGACGGTAATTTCGCCTTGTTTACGGGTAAGCTCAATGGTTGTGTTCCCATGGTACTCGTAACACTCATCATAATCCGGGTTATAAATATGTTTGGTCATTTTTTTAGTCTCCCCCTTTTTTGGTTACCTGTTTCGTTTTCGGGAAATTTGGCCATTTTCGAATTCAACATTACCACAGCAGTTTGTCAGATCCGGACAAACCGCTGGGAAAAAATGAAAAATTTTACTGCGGGCGCTTTGCCACTTGCCTGAAAGCGGATTTAATTGTTAATGTGCACAGGTTGAGCCCGTAGGTCCCTTAGCCTGTTGGCCGGTAAAAAACTAAAATCAAACATTTTTCCTCTGTTTAACCGGCTTAACTGGCTCAACCGGCTCAACAGGACAATGAACCTGATCGGCAAACCTGATTGCGTGACCTGCAATTTTTGCGACAGCCTATCAATTTGCCAATCGGAAATTTTAAGGGAGGATGTTTATGGCACGGGGAGATCAACTGGCAAGGCAGTGGCGGATTTTGCAGAGTCTCATCGCCGCGCACAGAGGTAAATCAGCTGCCGATCTGGCCCGGGAACTTGAATACCACTGGCGCACGGTATATCGCGACCTGGAGGCCCTGCAGCTGGCCGGCTTCCCGATTTTTACCGACCGGGTAGAGGGCAAAAACCTGTGGTCGATCCTGGACACTGCCCGGCACAATATTCCGATTCCTTTGAACCTGACTGAATTGATGGCCCTTTATTTCAGCCGGGGGACGATGACGGTTTTGAAAGACACTGTTTTCTATGAATCGCTGGAATCGTTTTTCCAGAAAATAAAAGCCACCCTGCCGGCTGAAACTATTCAATATCTTGAGAAGATAGAGGAAAGTTTTGAAGTCGGTTCAAAGCCTTACAAACAGTATGATCGCTTGCGGGAAACAATAGACAGGATCAGTGAGGCGACCCGCCACAGAAAAAATATCGAAATTGACTACTTTACCATGAGCCGCAAGAAAAAGACGCGGCGCAAAGTGGCTCCCTATAAAATCTGGTTTTTTGACGGTGCCTTTTACCTGATCGGAAACTGCGGGTTGCGAGAAGACATCCGGATTTTTGCACTAGATCGGATCAAATCCTTAAAGTTAATTGATGAAACGTTTGAAATGCCGGAAGATTTTACGGTCGAAGATTTTATGCAGACCAGCTTTGGTGTATTTCATGGCAAACCCCGGAAAGTCAGAATCCGTTTTGCCGCTGAGATTGCCGGATATATCAGCGAAAAGATCTGGCATGCGAACCAGACAATTGTGCATCAAGAAGACGGGTCCATTATTTTTGAGGCCCGCGTGGCCGGAACCGACGAAATTAAATTCTGGGTGATGAGCTGGGGATCCAAGGCTCAGGTATTGTCACCGGAATCGCTGCGAAAGGAAATTATATCAGAAGCAGAAGATACCCTTCAAAACTATCATATCTGAATCTTGCATGAAAATAGATGAGAATCTTTTACTTAAAAAATATATCGGATGATGGTCATTTTTATTTCTCATCTATTT